>CAYGMS010000089.1:0-6630 GCA_964350905.1 uncultured Thiobacillus sp.
ATCTTCGTTGACAATTTATTCTCTGCTCTCTAAAATGCGCGCCTTATTGCCCAGATGGCGGAATTGGTAGACGCGCACGGTTCAGGTCCGTGTGCCGCAAGGTGTGGAGGTTCGAGTCCTCTTCTGGGCACCAGTTGTAAGTAAAAAGCCGACCTCGTGTCGGCTTTTTACTTTTATAGCCTTAATGACAGGCATTACACCTCATAAGGGTGACGACGCACAATCGTCTCCACCCGATCCGGTCCGGTCGATACGACATCCACCGGCACTTCACACAAGGCTTCCATCCGCTTCAGGTAGGTTTGCGCCTTCTGCGGCAGCTTGTCGAAATCCTGCACGCCGACCGTGGTATCGGTCCAGCCCGGCAGATCTTCATAGATCGGCTCAACCTGGGCAATCGATTCCGCGCCCACCGGCAGGATGTCGCATACTTCGCCGTCGATCTTGTAGCCGACGCACACGCGCACGGTTTCAAGGCCATCCAGCACGTCCAGCTTGGTCACACACAGGCCCGACACGCCGTTGATCTGGATCGAGCGCTTGAGCGCTGCTGCATCGAACCAGCCGCAACGACGGGCTCGTCCGGTGGTGGAACCGACTTCATGTCCCTTCTCGCCGAGATACTGGCCGATATTATCAAACAGTTCGGTGGGGAACGGGCCGGAGCCGACACGCGTGGTGTAGGCCTTGGTGATACCCAGCACGTAGTGCAGCGAATTCGGGCCAACACCCGCACCAGTAGCCGCGCCACCGGCGGTGCAGTTGGACGAGGTCACAAACGGGTAGGTGCCATGATCGATGTCGAGCAGCGTGCCCTGCGCGCCCTCAAACAGCAGGTTGCCGCCCGCCTTGTTGACTTCGTAGAGGCTGCGCGGCACGTCAGCGACCATCGGCTTCAGGCGATCGGCCATGGCCATCATGCTGTCGAGTGTCTGGTTGAAATCGACCACTTCAACCTTGTAATAATTCTTCAGCATGAAGTTGTGGTGGTCGAGGACTTCGCCCAGCTTGGCGGCAAAGCGCTCGCGGTGGAACAAATCCTGCAGGCGCAACGCGCGACGCGCGACCTTGTCTTCGTAAGTGGGGCCGATGCCGCGCCCGGTGGTGCCGATCTTGCCGGCGCCCTTGGCGATCTCGCGTGCCTGATCGAGCGCAATGTGGTGCGGCATGATCAGCGGACAGGCTTCGCTGAGCTTGAGGCGGCTCGCGACGTCCACGCCGGCGGCCAGCAGCATGTCCATTTCTTCCAGCAGGGCTGTCGGCGACAGCACCACGCCGTTGCCGATGTAACAGGTGACGTTGTCACGCAGAATGCCGGACGGGATCAGGTGCAGCACGGTCTTCTTGCCCGCCACTACCAAAGTGTGGCCCGCGTTGTGACCACCCTGGAAGCGCACCACGCCTTGTGCGCGGTCAGTCAGCCAGTCGACGATTTTGCCCTTGCCTTCATCGCCCCACTGGGTGCCGATGACGACGACGTTTTTTGCTGCCATGATGCAATCTCCCTTTATGAATTCGAGCTGACGATGGCCAGCTCGCGTAAATCCAGACTGAAACCGGTGGCCGGACGCGCCCGGCCAAATACCCGCCCCACCTCGTCGTAGCGTCCACCCTGCGCAATCGCATGGCTGCGTCCACCGGCGTAGGCGGCAAATACAACACCGCTGTGATAACCATAACCGCGCAATTCGGCCAGATCATAGGTAACGTCGGTCTTGCCCAGACCCTGGTCAAGCGCGTCCAGCGTATCCAGCGCGGCCTGCACGGCGGGCAACTGGGGCAGTCTCATCCGCGCCTCGGCCAGCACGCTGCGATCACCGTACAACACCGGCAGCGCGGCAAAGGCCTCGCGCAATGCGGCAGACAGACCTGCCGTCAGCACGGCCACGGCGCTGCTGTCCTTGGACTGCAGCGCACCGAACAATTGATGCTCAACCTCGCCGCTCAAGCCGGCTTCCTGCGCCAGGGCACGGTAGACACCGACATGGCCGATATCCAGCTGCAGCGAGTTCACGCCACACGTGGACAAGCCCTGCAACATCAGGGTGAGGATTTCGAGATCCGCTTCGGCACCGGCTTCGCCATACAGCTCCGCGCCGATCTGGATCGGTTCGCGCGAGCGATGAAAGCCATCCGGCTGGGTGTGCAGCACGCTACCGGCATAGCACAACCGGTTCACGGCATGGGTCGTCAACAGATGCGCGTCGATGCGCGCCACCTGTGGCGTGATGTCCGCGCGCACGCCCATCAGCCGACCGGACAAACGGTCGACCAGCTTGAAGGTTTTGAGGTCGAGGTCCGCGCCCACACCGGTCAGCAACGAATCGACGTATTCCATCAGCGGCGGAATCACCAGCTGATAGCCCCGGCTGCGAAACAGATCGAGCAGCGCGCGCCGCATGTCTTCCATGCGCCAGGCTTGTGGTGGCAGGACGTCTTCTACATTTTCAGGGAGTAACCAGGCGGCCATCTCTATTCAACAATTCAGCTCAACATCATCAACAAAAAAACGCCGCCCAGCATTGAGGCAGCGCCGATAAAACGCAACTGGCCGTCGGTGAGTTCCAGCATCCGGCGAAAACCGTCACGCCAGAGGGCGGGCGCGGCAAACGGCATGATCCCTTCAATCACCAGCAACAATCCGATTGCAGTCAGCCAGTCAAACCCGGTCATTGACCGCCAGCGGCACGCGGGTTCTTCATGTATTTGAAGAAGTCGGCACTGGGGTCGAGGACCATCACGTCACTCTTGCTTTTAAAGCTTTCGCGATAGGCCTGCATACTGCGATAGAACGCATAAAACTCGGCGTTTCGCCCATACGCCGAGGCATACTGCGCGGAAGCCTTGGCGTCGCCCAGACCCTTGACACCCTGGGCGTCACGATAGGCTTCGGCGACGATCACATCCTTCTGCTTGTCGGCATCCGCCTTGATCTTTTCAGCTTCGGCCGCACCGGTCGAACGCAGCTCGTTGGCGACCTGCTTGCGCTCTGCCTCCATCCGACGATAGACGTTTTCCGACACCGTTTCCGGCAGATCAACCCGCTTGATCCGCACGTCCACCACCTGGACACCGATCGTGCGCGCATCCTGGTCGGCCTTGGCACGGATGATCTTCATGATTTCCTCGCGCCGGCCCGAAACAACATCATTAATGGTGCGCTTGCCGAACTCGGCACGCAGACCATCATTGACTGTCTGATTCAGACGAATCTGCGCCCGGGTCTCGTCACCACCCACCGACACGTAATACTGTCGCGCATCGATCACGCGCCATTTGATGAACGAATCCACCAGCACGTTTTTCTTTTCCGAGGTGATGAAACGCTCAGGTTCACCTGCATCCAGCGTCAGAATGCGGGTGTCAAAGAAACGGATATTCTGCACCATCGGCAGTTTGAAATACAGGCCGGGGCTTTTCTTCACCGACACCACTTCCCCGAGCTGGAACACCAGGGCATTTTGCCGCTGGTCCACCGTGTACATGCTGCTGCTCAATACAATCAGGCCGACCAACAGGACGACCGCCAACGAACCCAGACTCTTGTTCATGGCCGATCCTCCCGGTCACGGTTACGGAAGGCTTCACGCGATCGGGTATCGACCGACCCCGGCGTGGCTGTCGAGGGCTGCGTCAGGACCTCTGGCGCGCCACTGTATGGCTGGCTGACGATCTGCTGCAGTTTATCAAGTGGCAGATACAAGAGGCTGTTACCGCCTTTCTGGTCCACCAATACTTTGCTGGTGTTGTTCATCACGGTCTGCATGGTGTCGAGATAAAGCCGCTGGCGCGTAACCTGCGGCGCTTTCTGGTATTCGGTCAGGATCTGCACAAAACGAGCGGCTTCACCTTCCGCGTTGGCGATTACCGACAGTTTGTAACCTTCGGCTTCTTCCTTCAGGCGTGATGCCACACCACGTGCGCGCGGCACCACGTCGTTGAAGTAGGCTTCCGCCTCGTTTTTCAGGCGTTCGCGGTCTTGCCCCGCTTTCACCGCATCGTCGAATGCGGCCTGCACCTGTTCGGGCGGCTGGATGTTTTGCAGCGTCACCTGGCTGATGCTGATGCCGGTGTTGTAGCGATCGAGAATCTGCTGCATCAGCACCTTGGCGCGTGCGGCAATATCGGCACGGCCTTCGTATAGCACAAAGTCCATCTTGTTCTTGCCGACGATTTCGCGCATCGCAGTCTCGGCCACCTGCAGCACGGTGTCTTCCGGCGCGCGGTTCACAAACAGGAAAGCCTTGGGATCTTTCAGGATGTACTGCACGGCAAACTGCAGATCGATGATGTTTTCATCATCCGTCAGCATCAGGGACTCTCTCAGGACCTTGCTTTTGACGTTGTTGCGGTAGCCAATTTCCACCGTACGCACCTGATCGACGTTGACAATTTCACGTGACTCAACCGGCCATGGCAGATGCCAACGCGGGCCCGGTTCGGTGGTTTCGATATATTTTCCAAAGCGCAGCACGACACCACGCTGGCCGGTATCGACGATATAGAACCCACTTGCTGCCCACACCAGCACCAGCACACCGATCAGCAGGCCAACCAGGTTGCCGCCGCCGGGCATGCCACTCGGAGACAAGCCATCTCCACCGCCACCACTGCCGGAATCCTTGTTGCCAAACAGGCCATTGAGGCGCTGGTTGAAGCGCCGCCAGAGCTCGTCCAGATCGGGCGGGCCACTGTTTTTGCGGTTGTCTTTATTGCCCCATTGCGGGTCGTTCCAGGCCATATCGTTTTATGTAGAGTGAACAGTTGGTTGGGAGGATGATTCGTCTGTTGCGCCGATTTCGTCCTGAGCCCGGTTGGCAAGCAGAATTTCTGACAGCGCATCGCGTAAAAGTTCAAGCCCCGCGCCAGTTTGCGCGGACACATACACGCTCTGCAGTCTACCATATTCGTCACGCCCGACTCCCGGCGCAACACCTGTCAGATCCAGCTTGTTGTAGACACGAAGCTGCGGCGCGACATCTGCCCCGATTTCCTGCAACACCTTGTCGACCGCCTCGATCTGACGCTCTCGCCCGGGGCTGGCGGAATCGATCACGTGCAGCACCAGATCGGCCTCGGCTGTCGCTTCCAGCGTGGCACGAAAGGCTGCCACCAGATCATGCGGCAGATTGGTGATGAAACCGACCGTATCCGACAGCACCACCTCGCCGCTTGCCGGCTCGCCGCCGGCTGATTCAGCCAGGCGTGGCAGGTATATTTTCCGGGTCGTGGTATCGAGTGTGGCAAACAACTGGTCAGCCGCATAGGCGCCGGCGCGTGTCAGCGCATTGAACAGGGTGGATTTGCCCGCGTTGGTATAGCCCACCAGCGCGACCGACAGCACGTGCTGACGTGAACGCGAGCGCCGCTGGGTGCGGCGCTGCTTGCCCAGCTTGGTCAGCCGTTCACGCAGCGCCTTGACCCGAACGCCAAGCAGGCGGCGGTCGGTCTCCAGTTGTTTCTCGCCCGGACCCCGCATGCCGACGCCGCCGCGCTGGCGTTCCAGGTGGGTCCAGCCCCGCACCAGACGGGTGGACAAATGCTGCAGTTGCGCCAGCTCGACCTGCAACTTGCCCTCGGCACTGCGTGCGCGGCGGGCAAAAATATCCAGGATCAGGCTGACCCGGTCGATCACCCGGCAGTGCAGGCGCCGTTCCAGGTTGCGCTCCTGTGCGGGCGACAGCTCATGATTGAAAATCACGACATCGGCATCCGTGGCCGCAACCAGCGCGGCGATCTCATCCGCCTTGCCGCTGCCGACAAATAGCGCCGCATCCGGACGGCTGCGCTTGCCCTGTACCTCACCCTGAATATCCAGTCCGGCACCACTCGCCAGCAGGCGCAACTCGGCCACCCCTTCGGCAAAATCAGGCGTGCCGAAATCGAGCGACACCAGAATAACGCGCTCGCCGCCTTGATGCCGGTCAAACAAGCGAAGTTCTCCACTCGCAATGTGCCAGAGGTGTTTTTGTCCCGGATGCCCCTTGCCCACCGCTCCCGCCAAAGCAGAAGACGCGGGTGAGAGGCCCATCGGGGTCGGAGCGTGCGGTAAGGTATTGGATAAGCAAACGGGGTCCTGGGGGCCAGGCTGGGTATTCAGCCAGCCTCCATTTTAGTTCAAGATTGCAGCAACGTCGGATGGGTGGTTACATTTCCACCGCACGCAGGCGCTCGGCTGCCTGTTCCGGATTGACGGTATTCACAAACAGGCCCGAACCCAATTCGAATTCAGTAAGAATCGAGGTGCGCGGGCAGATTTCCAGATGCCAATGATAACTGGGCGCGTGTGCTTCACGCTTGGCGTCGTGTGGCACCGAATGCAGGAAAAAATTGTACTGCGCGGCGCCAATGACCGCATCCAGCCGCGCCATAGTGCGCTTCATCACGCGTGCCAGGTCTACCATGTCTTCGGCTCGCACATCGATGAAATCGGCCTGATGCTCCAGCGGCAGGATGTGGACCTCCCATTCGTAGCGGCTGGCGAAAGGCTTGATGGCGATGAATTTTTCACCCCGCTCGACCACGTACTGGCCGACGTTGATCTTGCGCCGCACCACGCCCGAATTGCGGTCATAGATTGACCGCCTCAAAAGTCAGGGCCTCGTCAATCAGCGCGCAGAAAATACAGTG
>CAYGMS010000089.1:6730-8226 GCA_964350905.1 uncultured Thiobacillus sp.
TCTTGAACACCAGCACATATTTCAGGCGCTCATCCAGCGCAAACAATTGCCGCATGCGCAGTTGGTACACGCCGAACAATGTCGCCAGATGGCTTTCCTCCATTTCGTGGATGGCAATACCGTGCTCGTGGTGATCGATGATGACTTCGTGCCGGCCGTAACCGTCGATGGTCTGCTGCAGTCCGAAGGTGAAATTGGCCTGCGAGCGGTCATCGCCCAGCACCGGATACAGGTTTTCAACCATGCGTATATTCCAGTCGCCTTCCGGCGGCACAGCCAGAATCAATGGCGGGGTCTTGTGCTCATTGCCGCGACAGAACGGGCGGTCTCAACGTGTTTGCGGGTGTCGCGTGGCGCCAGTTTCTCTGCCTTCTTCGGGCGCATGCTGCGCGCGGTGGCCACCAGCACCGATTCGCTCGGCACAATGGGGTTGGTGCGAATTTCGCGGACTTCGTTTGACTCGGGGGTATTGGGATCGGACATTCGGGTTCTCCTCAAGCGACTAGCCTAAACCAGCCTGAACCTGCTGTCGGATCATAATATTTATGCCCCCTGTCACGCTTTTATCCGCGCTGCGACCAAGGCCTTGCGTTGACGAAGCCCGATACGGCGCCGACAATGACATCCCTTTAGCGCACCTCCGGAGCTTTTTCCCATGGATATCGATAAAACCCTGCAAGACGAGCAGCGCATCATGCGCATGATGCGCAAAACCCTGACCTCGATCGTACGCGATACAGCACCACGTGACGGCAACCCCAGCCCGCTGACCGAAGCCACGGTGCTCGGTATCAAGGATTGCCTGGTGGTCATTTCCAACCGTGAAGCCGAACTGGCCCGGCTGACCGGGCGCATGCTGGAAGAGCGTCCGCATTTCGCCGACGAAACGCCCAATTCCCACGCGGTCAAAATCAGCAGCATCCCGAAAAAGACGCACTAAATCTCCATGCGCTCCGCAATACCTCACTGAGACTGCCATGCCGCAAGCCACCAGCCTGTTTACCGATATTGAATCCAGTGTCGTCGGCACCTCGGCGGTAGTCATCTATTCGCCGGCAGGCAAAAAACGCAAACGCTTTCCCGAAGGCGTGGTGGAAGTCTATGCCAGCGAAGCCGACGCGCGGGCGCACGCCGATCCGGACAACAACCGCCATGCCGCCATTGCCAGCGGACCCGCGCGTTCGTCCGAAGGCTTCAAACTGTTTTATCTGGTGCGCTGGCTGGACTGACTTGCTCGGGAGCAGTCCAGCTTAATCAAGCTGCACAGCCACGGCTCATTTTGAGCCGTGGACCTTGCGCCGGATCCGTCTCTGGCGCCGCGCCCGTGTGGCTTCGCTCTCGGTGAGCGGGCCGCGCGTTTTTCCCTCGAACGGATTCTTACTGCTGCTGTCTTCCTTGACCTGGATGCGTAGCGGCGTGCCCTGTAGCTTGAACGCCTTGCGAAAACTGTTTTCCAGATAACGCTTGTAATCGTCGCGCAGGCCTTCCAGCGCATT
>CAYGMS010000090.1:0-8107 GCA_964350905.1 uncultured Thiobacillus sp.
TGCACGAACTTGCCCGGCATCGCGCCGATGTAGGTGCGGCGGTGGCCCTTGATCTCGGCCTCGTCACGCATGCCGCCGACCGAAAAGCGGTAGAACTTGCGCCCCAGTGCCTCGGCGACGGATTTTCCGATCGAGGTCTTGCCGACGCCGGGCGGCCCGATCAGCAACAGGATCGAGCCCGCCATCTCGCCACGCATCGCGCCGACCGCGAGGAATTCGATGATGCGGTCCTTGACGTCGCCGAGCCCGTCGTGGTCGCGGTCGAGGATGCTGCGTGCGTGCTCGAGGTCGACCTTGTCCTGCGTATGCACGCCCCAGGGCAGCACCGTCAGCCAGTCCAGGTAATTGCGTGTGACGGTGTATTCCGGCGAGCCGGTTTCCAGCAATGAAAGCTTGTGCATCTCCTCATCGATGCGCTTCTTTGCCTGTTCTGGCAGCACCAGTTTGGCGATGCGTTCGCTGAAGCTGTCGAGTTCAGAGGTCTTGTCGTCCTTGGCCAGGCCCAGTTCCTTCTGGATGGCCTTGAGTTGCTGGCGCAGGAAAAACTCGCGCTGCTGCTCGGTCATTTTCTCGTCGACCTTTTCGCGGATGTCCGACTGCAATCTCGCGACGTCGAGCTCCTTTTTCAGCAGCACCAGCACCTTTTCCATGCGCTTCTTCAGCCCGAAGGCTTCCAGCACGTCCTGCAATTCCTGCTTCGACGCGGTGGTGAGGCTGGCGGCGAAGTCGGTCAGGCGCGACGGTTCGTTCGGACCAAAGCGGTTGAGGAAGAACTTGAGCTCTTCCGAGTACAGCGGGTTGAGCGGCAGCAAGTCCTTGATCGTGTTGATGATGGCGATGGAATAGGCGCGGATTTCCTCGGAGTCCGGCTTGCCCGTCTCGCCCGGATATTCGACCCTGACCTTGTAGGGGGCTGTCTCGGACAGCCACTCGACAATACGGAAGCGGCGCACGCCTTCGGCGATGAACTGCATCTTGCCGTCGGCACGCACCGGGTGATGAATCCGCACCGTGGTGCCGATAGTGCGGAAATCCGTACGTTTCACGTCATCGGTGTTGTCGGGCTTGACCACCACCAGACCCACCATGTGGTGCTCGGTCTCGCCGATGGCTTCCACGGTCGTCAGCCACGGTGCTTCGTTCATCAGCAACGGCAGGGTTTGCGCCGGGAAAAATGGCTTTTCGGTCAGCGGCAGCAGATACAGCACATCCGGTACCAGCGGCGTAGTGGGCAGCGAGCGCTCATTGGACAGGACTTCACCTTCCAGTACGGGGTCATTGGGCATGGTCTGGTCTTCTCAATCCGGTCAACACGAAAAATCCGGATGCCTCACACCACACCCGAACAGTCAGTATCGGGCTTATCTGCCTATTTTCAAGGCTTGTCCTGATTCGGATGCACCGGAATTTCCTCGACCAGGTCCGGCATGGAAGACAGAATCATCAGTTCAACCCGGCGGTTGCGTGCCCGTCCCTCCGCCGTGGCATTCGAAGCAAGCGGCTGGCTGGCCTCGCGGCCAATGGCGAACAACCTCGAAGGCGCAATCCCGTTTTCGGCCAGCAGACGCACCACGCTGGAAGCGCGTACCGCAGACAACTCCCAGTTGGAAGGAAAAACCGGATTGCTGATCGGGATATTGTCGGTATGGCCGGTGATTTCCAGATTGAATGGCTCCTTGCGCAATTGCTCCGCCACCGCCCGCAACACCGTCAGCGATTGCGGTTCCAGCTCGGATTGCCCGGCGGCAAACAGCACATTCGCATTGATTTCGATGCTGACGCCGCGACGGCTTTGCGTCACCTTGACCTTGCCTTCCTTCACCAGCGGCCCCATCGCGGCAAGCAGATTGCTCGCCACCTCAGTCATATGTTCCTGTTCCTCGATTGCCTGCTGCTGCTTCAGGGTGCGCTGTTTGACTTCAGGCGGCAGGGTGACCGTGGGCAGCTGTGGCACCGGGATATCACTCGCCTCCCCTGGCTTGCCAAACGCGTTGCCCAGCGAACTGGCCAGAATCCGGTATTTGTTTTCACTGACCGCCGAGATGGCATACATCACCACAAAGAAAGCGAACAGCAGCGTGATGAAATCGGCATACGAAATCAGCCAGCGGTCGTGATTCTCGTGGTCGTAGGCGATGCGCCTGCGTCTGCGCATCAGAGATAACCTTTGAGGCGTGCTTCGATGATGCGCGGATTATCGCCCTGCGCAATGCCCACCAGGCCGTCACAGATGATTTCACGTTCGCGCACGCGGCGGGCGATGGAAAACTTGATCTTGTTGGCAATCGGCAGAAACACCAGGTTGGCCAGGCCGACGCCGTAGATGGTGGCGACAAACGCCACGGCAATGCCAGGCCCCAGCTTGCTCGGCTCGGTCAGGTTTTCCATGACGTGGATCAGGCCGATCACCGCCCCCAGAATGCCCAGCGTAGGCGAATAGCCGCCCGCCGATTCCCACACGCGCGCGGCCTGCCGTTCGGCTGTTTCGAAATTGATGATCTGTACGTCGAGCGTATCGCGCAGCTTGTCTGCATCGGCGCCATCGATCAGCAATTGCAGCCCCGTTTTCTGAAACGGGTCGCGCGTGATGTTGAGATGTTTTTCCAGCGCCAGCACCCCATCCTGACGTGCAGTATGCGACCACTGCACCACGCGCCGGATCAGCGTATTGCCTTCCGGTTCGGGCGGACGGAAGGCCCATTTGGCCATGCGTATACCCTGCATGAAAACCGGAAACGGATAATGCAGCAGTACCGCCGCCAGGGTTCCAAACACCACGATGACGAATGCTGTCGGCTGCAGGAACAGGGCAATGTGTCCCCCTTCCAGGGCCTGACCGCCCAGGATGGCTACCCCCGCCAGCGCAAGCCCGATCAGACTGCCGCGATCCATGCATCCTCCTTGAGCTTGGTCCGCAAACGCGCAATCGCCTGGCCGTGCAGCTGGCAGATACGGGATTCGCTGACGCCAAACACTTCACTGATTTCGCGCAGGTTGAGTTCCTGCTCGTAATACAGCGACATCAACAGTTGTTCGCGCTCGGGCAGGTTTTCGATCCCGGCAATGATGCAGGCCCGCAGATTGGCATCGAGCAACTGCGGCAGCGGCATGCTCGCTTCGTCCGCCGACTGCTTGTCGAGAAAGGAATCATCTTCTTCCGTGTCGCCAAAATCCTCGAAGTACAGCAACTGGTGACCACGCGCATCACCGAGCATGCCCTGGTACTGGTCCAGCGGGATTTTCATGTGTTCGGCGATTTCGGTTTCGCTGGGTTGTCGCCCCAGCCGGTGCTGCAGGCTGCCGATGGCCTGTTCGATCTTGCGCATCGACTGCCGTGCGCTGCGCGGCATCCAGTCGGACTGGCGCAGTTCATCGATCATCGAGCCGCGGATGCGCTGGATGGCATAAGCCTCGAACTGGGCGCTCTGCGCCTCGTCATAGCGGCTGATCGCATCCAGCAGGCCGATCATGCCGGCCTGGACCAGATCGTCCTCCTCCACGCTGGGTGGCAGCCGCCCCATCATGTGATGGGCCAGCCGCTTCACCATGGGCATGTATTGCGTCAGCAGATCGCTTTTTTCGCTTTTGCCGCTTGCGGTGTACATGCTGCTTTATCCCCTTCTATAGGCTTCCACCAGTTGCCCACCCTGTATCACGCGTTGCATGAATCCCCCCACGCTGCCCAGGCTGGCCGGTTGCGGCCAGCGCAGCAACCCATCCGCCAGCTTGCGAAACTGCGAGGTGGAGACCGCCACCGGGAACGCATCCACCACCGAAGTACGCAAGCGGCCGGCACGCGTCAGGCGCTCGTCCAGCGGAATATAGCCCAGGTAATCCACCGACACATTCAGATAGCGCTCGGCCGTCTCGGAAAAATTACGCGCCACGGCCTGTGCCTGCTCGGGTGACACCATGCGGTTGAGCAACAGGCGGAACTGGCGCTTGCCAAAGTTGTGCGCCAGACGCTTGACCAGCGTATAGCCCTGGGTAATCGCCGCACTGCCGGGCTGCAACACCACCATGATTTCAGAAGCGGCCAGGCCCAGTGGCAGCGCATCGGGGTCGGTGGCCTCTTCCATATCCACCAGCACCACATCGACGCCACACTGCAGGCGGTTGAAACTCTGCGCCAGCCATTCCTGATCGCGCTCGGACAATTTCCCCAGGCGGCTGAATCCACCGCCGATGGGCAACACCTGCACATTGTTGGGACCGTTGAGAATCAGCGATTCCAGCGTGCAGCGGCCCTCGATCACATCGGCCACGTCGTAGCGTGGCGTCAAGCCCAGTGCGGCTGTCGCACCCCGGCCATGCTGGTCCTGGTCGATGATGAGCACATCGCGCCCGGAGCGACCCAGCGCGACCGCCAGATTGGCTGTCGCGGCTGTTTTTCCCGAACCCTGTTGTCCGGACATCACGGTAATGACCTGGAATCCGGACTGCCCCAGCAGGCGGCGCAACCCGGCAGCCTGATCGCTGGAAAATTTATCCATGGGCCACCGCGCTTTCACGGTAGGTCGACTGGATGCCACTCATGGCAAAGGCCAGTTCGCTATCGTCCAGTTGCCAGGGTGAAGCCAGCGAACGGGTCTTGAAAGCACGGTGAATCAGGTATTGACGGTTGGCCAGGTGCAGATCCTCCGGCACACGCTGACCGGTCGCCAGGTAATGCACGTTCAGATCATGACGAATCGCACAATCCAGCACGGCTCCCAGGCTGGCGGCTTCGTCGACTTTTGACAGGATGCAGCCGTCCAGGCCGCGCGTCTGGTAGGCCTGCACCACCTCGTTCAAGGTGTCACCATGGCTGGTGGCATTCAGCAGCAGCAGGCGCTTGATCTGCTTGCCGGCATTGCACAGCATTTCGACCTGTTCGGCGACCGCATGATCGCGCTGGCTCATCCCCACCGTGTCGATCAACACGGTGTGCTTGTTGCGCAATTCGGACAGGGCCAGTTTCAAATCGGCGGCGTCGCGCACGGCATGCACGGTCACGCCCAGAATCTTGCCGTAAATGCGCAGTTGCTCGTGACCACCGATCCGGTAGCTGTCGGTCGTCAGCAAGGCCAGTTTCTCGGCACCGTGGCGTACCACAAAGCGTGCCGCCAGCTTGGCCGTGGTGGTGGTCTTGCCCGCGCCGGTCGGCCCCATCAAGGCAAACACTCCGCCGCCATCGAGCATGTCGTTTTCGTTCTGCATCACCTGCAGGCGCTTCATCAGGGTGTTGCGCATCCAGGCCTGGGCCTGTTCCACATCGCCTTTTTTCGGCAGTTCTTCCAGCAGATCACGCGACAGGGTGGCACTGAATCCTGCCGCCAGCATGTCACGCATCACCGCCGCGCCGGACGGGTCACGACCCGGCAGATCGCGCCAGGCCATGTCCGAAATCTGGCTTTCCAGACTGGTCTGCATGGCCTTGATTTCACTGATGACGCTCTGCGCCAGATGCGCACTGTCTTCACTCGGCACCGCCACGCGCTCGACCAAGCGGCGCTTGAAGCTGACCGCGGGCTCGGGTTCCGGCTCGACCCGTCTTTCGGGTGCCTTGCTCGCGCGATTGGTAAAGGCCTGGGTGATGGCCTCCGGTGTTCTTGCGGCCGGCGGCGCAGCCGGTTTTTCCACGATGGGAGGCGCGAATGCCGCGATATCCTCGGCCGGCATGGCCAGCACCTCGACGCCGCCCTCGACCGCCCGATTCGAGAGGATGACCGCATCGGGTCCGAGTTCCTCGCGCAACTGGCGCATGGCCTCACGGGATGTTTTGGCTACGATACGTTTGACGTTCATGCTGCTCCTCCTACCAGGGAAGTGACTTTGATCTGTTTGCCTTCGGGTACTTCAGCGTGTGAAAGCACTTTGAGTTGCGGCACGGCGCGCCGCAGAAAACGAGCCAGTAGCGGACGCAATACCGCCGGCGTCAGTAACACCGGGGGATGGCCCAGGGCTTCCTGACGTTGCGTTGAGGTCTGGGTCCGCTCCAGGATGGTGTCGGCCAGTCCAGGCTCCATGCCGGCATCTTCATTGCCTGCCTGCAGGGTTTGCAGCAGCAGGCGTTCCAGTCCCTGATCCAGGGCGATGACCGGCAATTCGCTGACTGAACCATAAATCTGCTGCACGATGGAGCGGCCCAGTGCCACCCGCACCAACGCGGTCAACTCGTGCGGGTCCTGAACCCGTGCGCCATGTTCCAGCAAGGTGTCGATGATGCTGCGCATGTCGCGGATGGCCACGCCTTCGATCAGCAGGGTTTGCAATACCTTCTGCACCGTGGACAGCGTGAGCATCTTCGGCACCAGATCCTCCACCAGCTTGGGCGCGCTCTTGCCCAGATGATCAAGCAGGGCCTGGGTTTCCTGGCGCCCGAGCAGTTCTGCTGCATGCTGGGTCACCAGATGATTCAGATGCGTCGCCACCACCGTGCCGGGGTCCACCACGGTGTAGCCCATGGACTGGGCCTGCTCGCGAAGCGTTGATTCGATCCACACGGCCGGCAGGTCAAATGCGGGATCACGTGTGGCCACACCCGGCAGGGTGGCGGTGATGTTGCCGGGATCGATGGCCAGGAACAGTCCGGTGCGCACTTCGCCGCTGCCGATTTCCACACCCTTGAGGGTGATGCGATAGCTGTTCGGGTTGATTTCCAGGTTGTCGCGAATATGCACGGCCGGCGGCAGGAAGCCGATTTCGCGCGCAAATTTCTTGCGGATACCCTTGATGCGCCGCACCAGTTCGCCATCCGCAGCATTGTCCACCAGCGGAATCAGGCGATAGCCCACTTCCAGTCCCAGCGTATCGATCGGCGCGACATCTTCCCAGCTGGCTTCCTGCGACTCGACCGCGGCGACCGGGGCCGATTCGGCTTCGGGCGCCACTTCCGGTTTTTCCTTGCCGCGCCGGTAGGCCAGCCAGACCATCCCGCCCGCCAGCAGCAGAAAGGCAAAGTTCGGCATCCCCGGAATCATGCCCATCAAGCCCAGGATCGCGGCGGTGATGTAAAGCGCATGCGTCTTGCTGAAGATGTTGGACAGCATCTGGCCGGCAATGTCTTCATCGGTGCTGACCCGGCTGACGATGATGCCGGCAGCGATTGAAATGACCAGGGCCGGAATCTGGGCCACCAGACCATCGCCAATTGCCAGCAAGGTGTAGTTGTGAGCCGCGTCACCCATCGACATGTCATGCTGCATCACGCCGATAAGCAGACCGCCGATGATGTTGATCAGCAAAATCAGAATGCCGGCGATAGCGTCGCCGCGCACAAACTTCGATGCACCGTCCATCGATCCGTAAAAATCAGCTTCCTGGGAAACTTCGGCCCGACGCCGACGCGCTTCGTTTTCATCGATCAGGCCGGCATTGAGATCGGCATCGATGGCCATCTGCTTGCCTGGCATTGCATCCAGGGCAAAACGTGCACTGACCTCGGCGATGCGCCCGGCACCCTTGGTGATCACGATGAAGTTGATCACCACCAGAATGACAAACACGATGATGCCCACCGTGTAATTGCCGCCGACCAGGAAATGGCCGAAGGCTTCGATCACCTTGCCTGCCGCATCCGGGCCGGTGTGACCGTCCAGCAACACCACCCGGGTGGAGGCCACGTTGAGCGACAGGCGCAACAAGGTGGAGAGCAGCAACACCGTGGGGAAGGCCGCGAAATCGAGTGCCTTCTTGGTCGACAGGCCGACCAGCAGCACCATGATGGACAGCGCGATATTGAAGGTGAACAGCATGTCCAGCGCAAACGGCGGCAGCGGCAGCACCAGCATCGCCAGAATCAGGACGATGAAAATGGGTGCGGCCATCGAACGAACGTTGGCGGGGTTAAAAATACTCGACAGGGTCAGCGCGCCGTTCATGCGGTGACCTGCAGCGGATCAAGTTCAGACGGGACCGGCAAATCGGTCGGTGCGTTGGGGTACGCCCCACCCACCTGGCGGAAGTGACGCAACTGGAACACATAGGCCAGCACTTCTGCCACAGCGGCATAGAGCGTGGCCGGAATTTCATCGCCGAGTTCGGTATGACGGAACAGAGCGCGTGCAAGTGGCGGGGCCTCCAGCATGGGAACGTTGTGCTCGGCTGCCATCTCACGGATACGCGC
>CAYGMS010000091.1:0-8040 GCA_964350905.1 uncultured Thiobacillus sp.
TAGGTGTCCTGCAGCCATTTCAGAATGACCGAGGTATCGAGACCGCCGGAATAGGCCAATACAACTTTTTTAATCTTGCTCATGGTGTGTCTCAGTGAGTGGTTCCAGAGGTGTTGGTGTCGATGACTTCGACCTGCCCGGGGAAGCCACCAATTTTCAGGATATCGAGATTGGTGGCCTGGCTGGCCTTCTCGATTTCGATGCCGATCACGCGGCCGTCTTTGGACATGTTCAGCACGATTCCCGCGTGCGCTTCCCACGTGTGCGCCGGACTTTCGGGGCTGATTTCAACATAGAGCGAGTCCATGTCCTTGAAGTAAGCGATATTCATGTCCCGCTTTCCACTTTGCCGAGCAGCAGGAATTCCATCAGGGCTTTTTGCACGTGCAAACGGTTCTCGGCTTCGTCCCACACCACCGACTGCGGGCCGTCGATGACTTCGGCCGTCACTTCTTCGCCGCGATGCGCCGGCAGACAATGCATGAAGACGGCATCGGATTTCGCCACCGCCATCATCTCGGCATCGACCTGCCAGTCGGCAAAGTCTTTCAGGCGCTCATCGTTCTCGGCTTCCCAGCCCATGCTGGTCCACACGTCGGTGGTCACCAGATCGGCGCCGCGGCAGGCGTCCATCGGGTCGGCGAAGCTCTCGAAATGGTCGGTGCCATACAGGCCGGCGCGTTCCGGCTCGACTTCGTAGCCGGGCGGAGTCGACACATGCACGTTGAAATCGAGCACCTCGGCTGCCTGCAGCCAGGTATTGCACATGTTGTTGGAGTCACCGATCCACGACACGGTCTTGCCCTGGATCGAACCGTGATGCTCGATGAAGGTGAAGATGTCGGCCAGAATCTGGCACGGATGGTATTCGTTGGTGAGCCCGTTGATCACCGGCACGCGCGAGTGCGCGGCAAAGCGCTCGATGATGTCCTGCTCGAAGGTGCGGATCATCACGATGTCGACCATGCGCGAGATCACCTCGCCTGCATCTTCCACCGGCTCGCCACGCCCAAGCTGGGTATCACGCGTATTGAGATAGATCGCCGAGCCGCCGAGCTGGTGCATGCCTGCCTCGAACGAGAGGCGGGTGCGGGTCGAGCTTTTTTCGAAAATCATCGCCAGCGTGCGATCGGTCAGCGGGTGATACGGCTGATAACGCTTGAAGCGCGCCTTGATCACACGCGTGCGCTCGAACAGATACAACAGCTCGTCGCGCGACAGGTCCTTGAATTGCAGAAAATGTCTCAGCATCACGCCGCCTGCTGCAGATAGTTTTTGACTACGCCGGATACGGCCGCGACCAGCACATTGACTTCGGCATCGCCATAAATCAGCGGCGGTACCAGGCGGATCACCTTGTCGGCGGTGACATTGATCAGCACACCGGCATCGCGTGCCACGCCAACCAGTTCGGCACACGGACGATCGAGTTCGATGCCGATCATCATGCCTTCGCCACGAATATCCACCACGCCTGGCACACTGGCCAGCGCCTGCCGCAAGCCATCACGAATTGCTTCGCCGCGCACGCGCACATTTTCCAGGAGATTGTCTTCTTCAATGGTCGCCAGTATTGCAAGGGCAACCGCACACGCCAGCGGATTGCCGCCGAAAGTTGAGCCATGGCTGCCCGGCTTGAACACCTCGGCCGCTTCACCGCGCGCCAGGCACGCGCCGATCGGCATGCCCGAACCCAGGCCCTTGGCCAGAGCGATGACATCGGGCAGCACATCAGAATGCTGGAAGCCGAACCAGGTGCCGGTACGACCGATACCGGTCTGCACTTCATCCAGCATCAACAGCCAGCCATGGGCATCGCAAATCTGCCGCAATTCGGCAAGAAATTCCGGTGCCAGCACATTGATCCCGCCTTCGCCCTGCACCACTTCAAGCAGCACCGCAACCACGCTCTTGTTATGCTCCGCCACCTGGCGAATCGCCTCGATGTCGTTGAACGGCACCCGTGCGAAACCCGACAGCAGCGGCTCGAACCCTGCCTGGATCTTGCGATTGCCGGACGCAGTCAATGTTGCCATGGTGCGGCCGTGAAATGACTTTTCCATCACGATGATGGTCGGCACTTCGACACCCTTGCCATGCCCATACATGCGCGCCAGTTTGATCGCGGCCTCGTTGGCTTCACAGCCCGAATTGCAGAAAAAGGCCTTGTCCATGCCCGACAGCGCGCATAGCCGGTCGGCCAGTTCTTCCTGTTTCGGTATGCGATACAGGTTGGAGGTATGGATCAGGGTCGCAGCTTGCTCGCTGATGGCTTTCACCAGTTTGGGGTGGGCATGGCCCAGCCCGTTCACCGCTACGCCCGCGACCGCATCCAGATAGCGCTTGCCGGATTCGTCCCACAGGTAAGCGCCTTCGCCGCGCACGAAAGCAACCGGCTGGCGTGCATAAGTATTCATCAAATGTGTTGTCATGGCAGTCCTCAACCAGGCTGTCCTGAAATAGTGCTGTATGTATGGAAACAGCGAAATAGAAAACGGCGGCCTAAACCGCCGTACTTGTCATGCAGCGCCTTGATTATAGGCTGAAAAGTGCCGAATGAGACATCCCCGTGGCCATGAAGAACAGCATGGGGATCGACAGCATCGTATTGGTGCGCGATGCCAGGAAGGCCACCCGGCGTGCCTTGCTTTTCTCACTCTCGCTGGCAGTCACCATGCCCAGGACCCGCTTCTGGTTCGGCCAGATCAGAACCCACACGTTAAACAGCATGATGGTACCCAGCCAGGCGCCAATTCCGATGGGGCCCATGCCGTTGCGCAGCATGAACGCATCCACGAAATGGGGACCCAGTAGCGCGGCACCGGCAACCCAGGTTACCAAGGCCGACCAGCGAAAAAACAGCAGGGCGCGCGGCGCGACATGCTTGGCGATCCCCCCTGCGGTACCGTCGGCGCCCGCATTTTTAAGTGCGGCCACCTGCACGAAATTGAAGTAATACAGCAAACCGATCCACATGATCCCCGCCATGAAATGGATCCAGCGGGACAACGCGGAAATCAGGTCGATGTGTTCCATTGTCACCCCCTTAACCCAGAAAATTTCTGGCAAAGGCGTACAAAACGGCTGTGAGCACAACGCCGGCAATGACGGTGCCCCATAGTGAATCCAGCGGATTATTCATGGCTCTCTCCTTAGTTATTACTTGATATGTATTGTTGACCAATTTAGTCAGATAAGGCTGCGCCAGTCTCATCTAAACCCCGGACCCGTGCAAGCAGTCATCTCGCCGGGCCTATTTTGCTGCGTGCTAAACTCCCGCAACCCAAAACCAGCCTGCCCTACCTATGGATGTCGCCAGCGGCCCCGCCCCATTTATTATTCGCGGCATCACCTCCAAGGGCGCCAAATTCAGGCCGAGCGACTGGGCTGATCGACTTGCGGGCGCATTCGCGATACTTGATCCCAACCATCGCACCCATTTTTCACCCCATGTGCAACCCATCACGCTGGACGGCATCCCGTGCGTGAGCGTGGACAAGCAACTCAAGATAAACGACCCTGAGGCCTATCGTTTTTTGCTGGGTTTTGCCAGGACCAACGAACTCCTGACTGAAAACGCAGACTAGCGAGATGGGTTCGGTAGTCTGAAATGAAAAACGCCGCTCACGCGGCGTTTTTCATTATGCATTTAACGCTCAGGCCATGCTTTTGACAGCATTCGACAACCGGCTCTTGTGACGGGCTGCCTTGTTCTTGTGAACAATCTGCTTGTCAGCGATGCTGTCGATCACGCCCATGGAAACCTGAAACACCTGCTGCGCTGCCGCTTTGTCGCCTGCCTCAATCGCCTTGCGAACCTTCTTGATTGCAGTGCGCAATTCGGAACGCTGGCTCATGTTGCTGTCGCGCTGCGCGCTGGCTTGACGTGCGCGCTTACGCGCCTGGGCGGAGTTCGCCATATATTCTGCTCCTGTAGGCCCCGCGCCGCTGCGCAGAGCAATTAAATTAACCTGGCCCCTCGTTGATACGAGGCAAATCCGCCAAAGCCCGCGATTGTAAGGGACAACCACGCAAAAAATCAAGCCCGGCAAAATCGATCCCGACCCGCGCGGAGTTGCGGCCCATCCACGCGGGCCTCACAATGCGCGCAAAACATAATCAACCCATGAACCTCCTCAAAGCCCTCGCTGCAGTCAGCAGCATGACCCTGCTCTCGCGCATCCTCGGATTCGTGCGTGACGCCCTGATCGCCCGCGTTTTTGGCGCAGGTTTGCTGACTGACGCATTTTTTGTCGCCTTCAAGATACCCAACCTGCTGCGACGGCTGTTTGCCGAAGGCGCGTTTTCACAAGCCTTTGTGCCGATTCTGGCCGAATATAAAAACCGCAAGGGGCACGACGCAACGCAGACGCTGGTCAACCAGGTAGGGACGGTACTGACGCTGGTGCTGGTCGTGGTCGCCCTGCTCGGCATCGTGGGCGCGCCGTGGGTCGCCTACGTGAGTGCCCCGGGGTTTCAGAACGAACCGGAAAAATTCGCGCTGACCGTCACGCTCCTGCGCATCACCTTCCCCTACATCATCTTTATTTCGCTGGTCGCGCTGGCTGCCGGCATTCTCAACACGCACAGCAAGTTTTCGGTGCCGGCCTTTGCGCCCGTGCTGCTGAACGTGGCCATGATCGGCGCCACCCTGTGGCTGGCGCCGTATTTTGACCCGCCCATTCTGGCACTGGGCTGGGGGGTGGCGCTGGGTGGCGTGCTGCAACTGGCATGGATGCTGCCGCATCTGCTCAAGATCAATATGCTGCCCCGCCCGACGCGGCATTTTAACGACCCCGGTGTACACCGCATCCTCAAACTCATGGCCCCCGCCACACTCGGCGTGTCGGTGGCGCAGATCAGCCTGCTGATCAACACCATCTTTGCGTCGTTTCTGGATACCGGCAGCGTGTCCTGGCTGTATTACGCCGACCGTCTGATGGAGTTTCCTGCCGGGATGCTGGGCGTGGCGCTCGGCACCATCCTGCTGCCCAGCCTGGCCAAGCATTACGCTGACGACTCCCCGGCCGAATATTCCAGACTGCTCGACTGGGGATTGCGGCTCACCTTGCTGCTGGCGCTGCCCGCCTCCGCTGCACTGGCGGTATTGGCGGTGCCGCTCATCACGACCCTGTTTCATTACGGCGCCTTCAATGCCCTGGACGTCAGCATGACCCAGCAGGCACTGGTGGCCTATAGCCTGGGGCTGGTGGGACTGATCCTGGTCAAGGTGCTGGCGCCCGGGTTTTACGCCCGGCAAAACATCCGCACCCCGGTCAAGGTTGCCATCTTTACCCTCGTCGCCACGCAGTTGATGAACCTCGCCTTCATCGGCCCATTCAGACACGCGGGCCTCGCCCTGGCCATCGGCCTGGGGGCCTGCCTCAACGCCGCATTGTTGCTGCATCTGCTGAAAAAGCAGCAGATTTACCAGCCCCAGCCAGGCTGGATCACGTATTTCATGAAGATAGCGCTGGCAGCAGCATTGATGGCGGCCATGCTGTTCTACACCATGGGCGAAGCGCAATGGTGGCTGGATGCCCGCTTCCTGGATCGGGTCGTGCGTTTGTCCCTGCTGGTCGGTGGCGGCATTGCCTTGTACTTTGCTGCGCTCGGCCTGATGGGCTTTCGTCCACGGCAGTTCACCCGCCGCGCGGCGGAATAGCGGCGGAATAAACATCTGAATCAGCTAGAATAAGCGCTTTTCAGCGCCCGCTCATATCTGCGGCACGTCAGGCAATGCGCATCACCCACGGCTTTCGCCCACTCGACACACCCCATGCGGTCACCATCGGCAATTTTGACGGCCTGCACCTCGGCCACCAGGCCATGCTCACCCGCTTGCAGGACGTGGCGCGCACGCGCGGCCTGCCAACCTGTGTCCTGAGTTTCGAGCCCCATCCGCGCGAGTTCTTTACCCCGGACCAGGCCCCTGCGCGTCTGTCCAGCCTGCGTGAAAAGGCCGAAATCCTGCGGCGCATGGGAATAGATCACCTGCACGTGTTCCGTTTCGATCGTGCCTTTTCCGCGCTGTCTGCCCATGACTTCATTCAGCAGGTGTTAAGTCATACCCTGCAGGCCCGGTATGTGCTGGTAGGCGACGATTTCCGCTATGGCGCCAAACGGTCGGGCGACTTTGCCCTGCTCCGGCAGACGGGTCCCTCATTGGGCTTCGATGCGGAATTTCTGCCCACGGTTGAATTTGCTGGCGAACGCGCTTCTTCCACCGCCGTGCGCCAGACCCTCGCGGCAGGCGATCTGGCCCACACCGAAAAGCTGCTCGGGCGGCCTTACAGCATCTCCGGCCGCGTGGTGCATGGCGACAAACTCGGACGCGACATCGGCTTTCCCACGGCCAACATCCAGCTCAAGCACAATCGTCCACCGCTGATGGGCATTTTCGCGGTCGAACTGTGTGGCCTCAATGGCGCACCGCTGCCCGGCGTGGCCAGCCTCGGCAAACGGCCCACCGTCAAAGGCGCGGACGCCGTGCCCGTGCTCGAAGTGCATGTATTTGATTTCAATGCAGAGATTTATGGCCGCCGCGTTCGCGTCGATTTCCTGCACAAGCTGCGCGATGAAGAAAAATACCCCGACCTCGACAGCCTCGTCGCACAGATCAAGCGCGACGTGGACAACGCCAAACACTACTTAAACTATCGTCATGCCTGACTATAAAAACACGCTCAATCTTCCCGACACGCCCTTCCCGATGCGTGGCGACCTCGCCAAGCGCGAACCGGGCTGGGTCAAAAGCTGGCAGGAACACAAACGCTATGAAGCGATTCGTCGCGCTGCAGCGGGTCGTCCCAAGTTCATCCTGCACGACGGCCCGCCCTACGCCAACGGCGACATCCACATCGGCCACGCGGTCAACAAGATCCTCAAGGACATCATCGTCAAGGCCAAGACCCTGTCGGGATTCGACGCGCCCTACGTGCCGGGCTGGGACTGCCACGGCCTGCCGATCGAACTGCAGGTGGAGAAGACCCACGGAAAGAATATTGACCCCGCGAAATTCCGCGAATTGTGCCGCGAATACGCCGCCGTCCAGATCGAACGACAGAAAGCCGATTTCATTCGCCTCGGTGTACTCGGCGACTGGGACCATCCCTACCGCACCATGGATTTCCAGTTCGAAGCCGACACCCTGCGCGTGCTGGGCCAGATCCAGGCGGCGGGCTACCTCTACCAGGGCGCCAAGCCGGTGCACTGGTGCGTGGACTGCGGCTCGGCGCTGGCCGAAGCCGAAGTCGAGTACGAGGACAAGACCTCGCCCGCCATCGATGTCGGCTTTGCCGTGGCCGATCGTGCCGACCTCGCCAGACGCTTTGATATCGCCGCCATCGACGAGCCGGTTCAGGTCGTGATCTGGACCACCACGCCGTGGACACTGCCTGCCAACCAGGCGGTGACCTTGCATCCCGACTTTCAATACGCGCTGGTGCGCACAACTAAAGGCTTGCTGATTCTGGCCGACAGTCTGCGTGAATCCGCATTGACGCGTTTTGGCTTGAATGAAGGCGCCGAAGTCATCGCCCACACCAGCGGCCAGGCGCTTGAAGGCGTGCTGCTGTGGCATCCGCTTGGGATTCAAGGCGGCCAGGAACGCGAAGTGCCGGTCATCGTTGGCGATCACGTCACGGCTGATGCCGGCACCGGTGCAGTGCACACCGCACCCGGTCACGGCTTGGACGACTACGTGATCGGCAGCCGCTACGGTCTCAAGGTCGACAATCCAGTCGATAACGACGGCCGCTTTTACGCCAGCGTGCCGCTGCTCGGCGGCATGAGCGTCTGGCAGGCGAATCCGCTCATCGTTGAGACGCTCGCCGCCAGCGGCAATCTGCTGGCGCACGAAAAACTGCTGCACAGCTACCCGCACTGCTGGCGCCACAAGACACCGATCATTTTCCGCGCCACACGGCAGTGGTTCATCGGAATGGAGGTGAAGGGGGAAGGGAAAAGGGAGGAAGGAAAGACCTTGCGCGAACAGGCGATGGCCGCGGTGGACCATACCCAGTTCTTCCCGGCCTGGGG
>CAYGMS010000092.1:0-2916 GCA_964350905.1 uncultured Thiobacillus sp.
GCCCCGGGCAGTGCCAGGAATACGAACCGTCGGCTGCGTAATGCGTCAGCGCACGGAAGAACGGCGGCACCAGGGATTCAAGATAGGTCCGTGCTTCGCGCAGGATGTAGCGTGCCAGAAACTCGGGCGTGTC
Source organism: uncultured Thiobacillus sp. (assembly GCA_964350905.1). GTDB lineage: Bacteria > Pseudomonadota > Gammaproteobacteria > Burkholderiales > Thiobacillaceae > Thiobacillus. The sequence goes on from CAYGMS010000092.1 coordinate 134, forward strand.
TTCCAGCATGTGGATGAAGCCGTTGAGCTCACGCAGGATGTCGTTGGGAATATGGCGCGCGGTACGGGTTTCGCCATGCAGGAAAATCGGGATTTCCGCGTTGCGGAAACGTACTTCCTCAACAAAACTGCGCAGCTTTTGCAGCGCCACGCCGGTATCTTCATCCGAACCCGCCAGTTCTTCGTCGTCGATCGACAACACGAACGCCGACGCACGCGCCTGCTGCTGAGCAAACGAAGTCAGGTCACCATAGTTGGTGACACCAAGCACTTCAATGCCTTCTTTCTCGATCGCTTCGGCCAGGGTGCGGATACCCAACCCGGAGGCGTTTTCGGAACGAAAGTCTTCGTCAATGATGACAACGGGAAAACGAAAGCGCATAGCGGCACCTCAGTGAGGGGGCGAGAAAAACACGGATTGTACGTCGCGCGGGCAGCAGCCGGGATCTTGTTCCGACTCAGATTTTGGGTAGGGTCACGCCGACCTGACCCTGATACTTGCCACCGCGATCCCGGTACGAGGTCTCGCAGATCTCATCGGACTCGAGGAACAACATTTGCGCCACGCCTTCGTTGGCGTAAATACGCGCCGGCAAGGGCGTGGTGTTGGAAAACTCCAATGTCACGTGACCTTCCCACTCGGGTTCCAGCGGCGTCACGTTGACGATGATGCCGCAGCGCGCATAGGTGCTTTTCCCCAGGCAAATCGTCAACACGCTGCGCGGTATACGGAAATATTCGACCGTGCGCGCCAGGGCAAACGAATTGGGCGGAATGATGCAGGAATCGCCCACAACCTCGACGAAGGAACTTGGGTCGAATGCCTTGGGATCGACAATGGTGCTGTTGAGGTTGGTGAACAGCTTGAATTCACTGGCACAGCGCACGTCGTAACCGTAACTCGACGTGCCGTACGACACGATGGGTCGGCCTGCAACCTGTTTGACCTGCCCCGCCTCGAACGGTTCGATCATGCCATGCTCAGCCGCCATGCGGCGGATCCATCGGTCGGACTTGATGCTCATTTAGGTATTGGAAATCACGATGTTGGGGAATTTGTTGGAATGATCCACGGCGGTCTCACCGATCTTGACAGCCACGCGACGTGCGATCCGCTTGTAGATATCAGCCAGGCGACCTTCCGGATCGGACACCACGGACGGCTTGCCGGAATCGGTGTCGGCGCGGATGCTGCTGTCCAGCGGCAATGCGCCGAGGAATTCCACGCTGTAATCCTTGCACATGCGCTCGCCACCGCCTTCGCCGAAGATGCGCTCTTCGTGACCGCAGTTCGAGCAGATGTGCAGGCTCATGTTTTCGACCACGCCAATGATGGGGATGCCAACCTTTTCGAACATCTTCAGGCCCTTGCGTGCATCAATCAGTGCAATATCCTGCGGCGTGGTGACAATCACCGCACCGGTCACCGGCACGCGCTGCGCCAAGGTCAACTGAATGTCACCGGTGCCCGGTGGCAGGTCAACCACCAGATAATCGAGCTCGCTCCAGTTGGTGTTGTTCAGCAGTTGTTCCAGCGCCTGCGTCACCATCGGGCCACGCCATACCATGGGGGTTTCGACGTCGATCAGGAAGCCGATCGACATCGCCTGAATGCCATGACCGATCAACGGATCCAGGTTCTTGCCGTCAGTGGACTCGGGCTTGTCGGTAATGCCCAGCATGGTCGGCTGTGAAGGCCCATAGATATCCGCGTCCAGCATGCCGACGCGTGCACCTTCGGCGGCCAGCGCCAGCGCCAGATTGACTGCGGTAGTGGATTTACCCACGCCACCCTTGCCCGATGCCACGGCAATGATGTTCTTGACGTTTGGAATCAGCTTGACGCCGCGCTGTACGCTGTGCGAAACGATCTTGAAGCTGACATTGGCCGTCGCACTGGTCACGCCTTCAATACTCTTCAGTTTATCTTCCACCTGCTGCTTGATGGTGGCAAGCTGGCTCTGCGCCGGGTAGTTCAGCAGAATATCGACCGAAACGGCTCCGCCATCGATCTTGATGTTGCGAGCCGATTTGCTCGAAACGTAATCTTTTTGCGTGTTGGGATCGACCAACTCTTTCAGTGCTGTTTGCACCTGAACTTCAGAAACAGCCATATTGACTCCAGCGGGTTATGGTTAACAAGCAATCGTGCATTTTAACGAATTCCTCTGCTTTAGGTAAGCAAAAACACAGAAAATACGTGGATTACCCTGCTTTTCATGAGGATATTGGCAGACGTTAGCGACAAACCAGGAAACTGCCAATGCGCACACCGCCCAGCAAATTTACGCTCGGAAGACGCGCTTGGGAACGCTGACTGGTTGGCGGGAATACGCGCAGGCCAGGCTAATGAGGATCAGCGTGATGGGCTACCAGCACCGCTTCCGGCACGCACAGTCGGATCGCTGCCACCAGTTCGCCGATCGCGCCCGGCACCGGTCGCAATGACACCCACAGCAAATTGAGTTTCAGATTAAGGTCGGCAAATACCACGGCCTGGTGCAACGCCAGCACGGTCTGGATGTCACGCGAGGCACGCTCAATCTCGGCAGGCGGCTTGCTGCGCAGTCGGGGGATCAACATCATGAAATCGGTCAGGCGCTTGCCGGTGCTGTCACGCGTGGGCGCAACCTGCCATAGCGGCAGGCCAGGCACGGATTCCGTGGCTGTTGTCAGCGTGGCTGAAGCATAGAGCCGTATCTTCATCACGCTTCCCCCATCCGAAATTCAGGACTTGAACTGCAAATCCAGGGCTGCTCCGCGCCGTTCGCAAGGATGGCGCGT
>CAYGMS010000092.1:3016-8010 GCA_964350905.1 uncultured Thiobacillus sp.
CCCAGGATGCGCACATGTTCGGCGTGCAGACCCACTTCTTCTTCCAACTCCCGGAACATGGCCTGTTCCGGCGTTTCCCCTGCATTGATGCCGCCTTGGGGAAACTGCCAGGCGTGCTGATTGACGCGCTTGCCCCAGAAAACCTGGTTCTGCGCATTGCACAAAATAATGCCTACGTTCGGGCGGTACCCTTCTCGGTCGATCATGGCCGCCACCATCTGTAAAATTCGATTACCTGCATTCTTTCACACCCACCGAAAAATGCAAACCCGCCAGAGCCAGAACCCTTCCATTAATCCTTGTTTTGATTGAGTTTTATAGCGGCCAGCTCTAGGAAAAGTTTAATGTCCTGCAGCAATTCTCTGCGATTTGATCGCACACCATGCAACGCATTCAGATGAGGCCAAGAAGACCTATCAAGGTCTCACGAGCAACGGCACCCCCAAACTGCGGGCAAACAAGTTAATCGAGCTTAATCGAGCAGGGGCGCGATTGTGTCCGACCACTGGATGTCTCGTGCAAAGCCGCGCAGATCCAGGCCGTAGTGTTCGGACATCTCGGCCAGTTGTGGTCGCACCTGCTCCAGCCGGGCAGCCGCGCCTGATTCGCTGAAAGCAAACACAATAATGTTGGTTTTATGGTGCACCGAAATCCAGCCGGTTTCGCCATCGAATGCACGCGTCAGGCGGGCAAAATACTCGGCAAACCCGGGGTCCTGCCCCCACAGGTTGACCACCAGCACCCCACCCGGCCTGAGTGCCCGGCGGCACGCGGCATAAAACGTCTGGGTGGCCAGCGCCTCAACCTGATTGCCTGCATCAAAGCCATCGAGCAGGATGATGTCGGTGCTCGCGGGGCATTGCCGCATGTACAGCGCGCCATCGGCCTCGATCACCGTCAGCCTCTCGTTATCCGGCGGTAGCGCGAAATGCGCGCGCGCGGCCGCAATCACCCGGGGGTCGATTTCCACCGCCGTGACGCGTGTCGCCGGGATCTGTTTATGGATGAACTTGGCGTGCGAGCCCCCGCCCAGGCCGATCATCAGTACATCCTGCGGGGCGGGATTAAACATCAGAAAACCCATCATTGTCCGGGTATAAGCGAGTTCCAGATCCCACGGCCGATTCACTCGCATCGCGCTCTGGATGGCGCGATTCCCCAGATGCAGGGTTCGCAGACCGCGTTCCTCGGTCACCTCCAACCCGCTGTCTTCTGCCCGGCGTTTCCCAAACTTCAAGCGCATGACTATCCTGTCCCAAAATCGAGCGCGAGAGATTACACGCCCACGCGCTAAAATACTTCTTTCCATCCCGATTATTCATCATGCGCGCCAGCCAGTTTTTCATTTCCACCACCAAGGAAGCTCCGTCCGAAGCCGAGCTCGTCAGCCACAAACTCATGCTGCGTGCCGGGCTGATCAAGCGCCTGGGGTCCGGCCTGTATACCTGGATGCCGCTGGGATTGCGGGTGCTGCGCCGGGTGGAAGCGGTGGTGCGGGAAGAAATGAACCGCGCCGGCGCGATCGAACTGCTGATGCCCGCCGTGCAACCTGCCGAACTATGGGAAGAAACTGGGCGTTGGGCGCAATTTGGCCCACAAATGCTCAAGCTCAAGGATCGCCACAAGCGCGATTTCTGCTTTGGCCCCACCCACGAAGAAGTCATCACCGACCTGGTGCGCCGTGAAATCAAGAGCTACCGCCAATTGCCGCTGAATTTCTATCAGGTCCAGACGAAATTCCGTGACGAAATCCGCCCGCGTTTCGGGGTCATGCGCGCACGCGAATTTCTGATGAAAGACGCTTACTCCTTCCACACCAACAAGGACAGCCTCGCCGCCACCTATCAGGTGATGTATGGCGCCTATACGAAGATTTTTACCCGACTGGGACTGAGCTTCCGCGCAGTGGCCGCCGACACCGGTGCCATCGGCGGCTCCGCCTCACACGAATTCCACGTGCTGGCCGACTCGGGTGAAGACCTCATCGCCTATTGCCCAGCGGCAGATTCCGATTACGCCGCCAACGTCGAACTGGCCGAAGCCGTCGCCCCCGCCACACCACGCGCAGCGCCTGCACAGGCCATGCAGTCCGTGGCCACACCCGGCATAAAAAGCATTGAGGGTATCGCGGCCTTCCTCAAGCTTGATCCCAGTCAGACCGTTAAAACCCTGATTGTTGAGGGAACAGAAGGACCGGTGGCCCTGCTGGTTCGGGGTGATCACACGCTGAATGAAATCAAGGCGGAAAAGCTCGTCGGCGTAAAGATGCCCTTTACCCTGGCCAGCGAACCCGCTGTCCGGGCTGCCTCTGGTACCGCACCCGGATCTGTGGGGCCGGTCGGACTGTCCATCCCGGTGATGGCAGATCGTGCCGTGGCCGCAATGAGTGATTTTGTCTGTGGCGCCAATGCGGACGACCAGCACCTCACCGGCGTCAATTTTGGACGCGACTTGCCGGAACCGGTCGTGGTCGACCTGCGCAATGTTGTTCTGGGCGATCCCAGCCCCGATGGCAAAGGCACACTGAAGCTGTGCCGCGGCATCGAAGTAGGTCACGTGTTCCAGCTGGGCAACAAGTACTCGCAAGCCATGGACGCCACCTATCTGGACGAGGCAGGCCGTTCGCAGGCAATAGAAATGGGCTGCTACGGCATTGGCGTATCGCGCATTGTGGCGGCGGCCATCGAGCAACATCACGACGACAAGGGCATCATCTGGCCCATGAGCATGGCACCATTCTTGCTCGTGATTGTGGCAATCGGTTATGGCAAGAGCGAGATGGTTAAAACTGCCGCGGATACGTTGTATGCTGAATTGACTGCGGCCGGATTCGAGGTGCTGCTGGATGACCGCGACGAACGGCCGGGCATCATGTTTGCCGATGCCGAACTGATCGGTATCCCGCACCGTGTCACGGTCGGCGAGCGCGGCCTGAAGGACGGCGTGGTTGAATACCAACCACGCCGCGCTGCGCCAGACTCATCCGGCGAGGCGCAAAAAATCACGCTCGTTGACGCAGCTTCATTTTTGTCAGGCGTATTAGGACATTGACATGAAAAAAACGACGTACACCGGTCTGCTTCTCACCGCCCTTATTCTGGCCCTGCCCGCTCAAGCGGGCGGACAACTGGAAGAGGCGATGTCGGCCAATGTGCGTTCGTCCCTGCAGCGCGCCCTGGCCGACACGGCGGTCACGCGTACCGCATTCCGCAACACTGTCGACGAAGCGGCCTGGCTGAAGGAAATGTCGCGCCGACTCGCCAAACGCATGCCCGACGAGAGCGAGCGCATGGAGTTTCTTACGACGCTGCACTGGGAGGCCTCGCGCGCCGGAGTCGACCCACAACTCATGCTGGGCCTGATTCAGGTCGAAAGCGGATTCCGTAAATATGCCGTTTCTCCGGTAGGCGCGCGCGGCTACACCCAGGTGATGCCCTTCTGGGTCAAGGCCATCGGCAACGTCGATCACAACCTGTTCCAGCTTCGCACCAATCTGCGCTACGGTGCACTGATCCTGCGCCACTACATCGACATCGAACGCGGCGATTTATATCGCGCACTGGGCCGCTACAACGGTAGCCTCGGCCGCCCGGAATATCCCACCCTGGTTGTCGGCGCCTGGAAACGCCACTGGGATTACACCCCCAGCACACGATCCGCCGACGCATCTTCGGCATCGCGCAGCTAGCACTCCCTGGTTGTCGTCAGCAGGTCAAAACACACTGCTGATACGTATCATTTAGCCCACCAAAATTTTTGAGGCTTGATATGAAAGCACATTTATCTGTTTATCTGGCCATTGCCGCCCTGGCAGGAGTAGCCGGGTGCGAAACCCATCCCCATGCCGGCGAGGTGCGGGTGCATGACCGTGGTTACGATGTACGCGTGGCGTTCAGCGACCCCGACCTCAGGATCATCCGGGACCATTACCGCGTGGATTATCGCGGGCTGCCGCCGGGCCTGGCCAAGAAAGGCAAAGTCCCGCCGGGGCACGCCTACAAGTTGCAACGCAATCAGGGCGTACCCGCCAGCGTGAACTGGACCTATCTCCCCGCAAGTGTGGAAAGCCGCTTAAGCCGACTGCCCGAAGGATATGTGCGCGTGATCATCGGTGCGGACATAGCCATCCTGCACACACGCACCCGCGTAGTGGTCGACCTGATCGAAAATATCGTCGATTAATAGCCCAACCCGGAAATCGGGTTAGATAGTGATCCACTACGGTTCTCCCGGCAATTCATGCCGGGCCCCTGCCCAAGATTGACGAAATTTCAACGTTCAGTCATCCGTTCAACATATCCGCATGGTTTTTTGCGTCGCCACGCACCTTAAATCCGTCCTTCAGGCCTTGCTACGCCTGGCATGACGGAAAACCACCTGGCTGGCATGGCCTATGCTGCGTATCCGGTACAGGCCATCACCTGCATCAAAACAACGGAGAGACGAGCATGGAAATGACAATGCAATTATCCCGCACGGTCAAGGGACAGGAAGAAATCTTCAATCTCGGCCACACGCTACGGCCAAAATACCGTCAACTTCTGTTCTGTATCGGCAACGGCATTTCGTTCGGCGAACTGTGCAGCAAGCACCCGAAATGCGTAGAAATCGAAAGCATGGTGAATGAACTGCTGCAAAACGGCTTCATTCAAACGCTACGCAATATGGCACCAGCCGAACCGGTTGCACCAGCAGCCAGTGCATCCGTCGCCGCTCCCGTTCAGGTTGCCGGCAGTCTGGGGGACGCACAAGCCTACGCTCTGGAAATTATCGCCACACTGGTCGGAACCAAATCTCCGGCCTACAAACAGATGTGCGAAGTACAGGACATCGCCGGCTTCAAGGCTTTATTACCGATGTGCCGCAAGGTCATCGCTGCCGTGGCGTCGCCGCATCAAGCAGCGGAGATGGAAGCCGGCGCCCTGCAGCGACTGGGTTGCTAGGAAAGGAATGCCCTTCGACGAACTCAGGGCGAACGGCTAGTCGTTGATTCA
>CAYGMS010000093.1:0-7953 GCA_964350905.1 uncultured Thiobacillus sp.
GGTGAGTTCGGTGTAGATTTCCGGGATGGCGCGATTGAGTGCATGCGATTTGCCGGGGGTGGGAACCGCGATCAGCCGCAAGGGCAGCCAGACTTTCGTCTCCTGTTGTGCCTGATACGCCTGCATGCGCACGACGGTATCGTCGGTGCAGGCATTGGCGGCCACCAGAATCTGAACCGGCATGGAAGGACGTCTTGCCAGATTGAGCGAGGCAAGCACCCGTTCCAGCAGATCGGCCCGGTTGTGGGTGCAGATGAGGATGGTGAGCGCGGTCACGCGTGTTTCTATTTGGCACGCCGCCAATAGGCGGCCAGTAATTTGTTATGCAAGCGATACGCAGCCTTTTCGATAATCCGTGGCGGTTCCCCGGACGTCATCAAGTCGTAGCCAAGCGCACGCAGGGTATTGCCGGCGACACTCTCAAACGCCCTGATCTGGAACGGTGTCATTTTTCTGCGCCATTTCCCAGCGTTATCGGTTTGCAGCGGCTTGTGCACCAGTGGTGTTTTGCCGGCGACTTCAACAGGCGCGACTTCAAACAACTCGGCCGAATATGCTTCCCCCAGAAACGAGCAAATCACCTTCATGCTGTCTTCTGGTTGCGCAAGGAAATCCTCATAGCGCAATTCAAGGTATTGATGGGGCGCCAACTGTCTGCCCAGTGCGCGCCCTTTTTCCACATAACTTTCCCAGTATTCTGCCGCGAAATAAGCGTTGTAGACGGAGAAGTCGTGCTGCCGGCTGAATAGCGACAGCGCGACATCGCGGCCATCACGAATGAGATGCACAATCTGCGCATCAGGAAACCATTCAAGCAGCTTGGGCAGGTGCATTACGTAATAGGGTGTTTTATCGCCCCATCTTTTTTTCCCTTCGCCGCGCGCGTTTTTTTCGAAAAGTCCTGAAATGACCGCCGGCATTGTATGCCGACCCTCCGCGTGCAACTCTAATGCCAAACGCTCGATATCGAATTTTAGGCCGTGGAGATCTGTCTCGAGAAACTCTCGACTTTTGTCATACATGGCCTGCAGAACGGAACGTATGTTTTCGGGGCGGCTGAGGTCGCCGTAATTTTCCTGGTTGCGATATAAGGGGATGAAAAAATGCGACTCGCCGGTGGGCAGCGAAATGTTCGGATGGTTGCGCAGGCGATACTGCAACATGGTTGTGCCCGAGCGGGGGGCGCCGACGATGAAGATCGGTCCTGAATTCTGCGCGGATTGCCTGGGGGGGGATGGATTAGGATTCATGAATTGAGATTGGAGTGTGCACGACGTCTGTAACCGACAATTAATCCAATAGCATTCGATGCATTCATGGCCTGCCTGACTTGTCCCGGTTTTCCGGTCAGAGTCAGCCCCAGCGTTTTCAGGCAGTGGCTGAAAAACTGGCTGACCAGAAAAGGCGGAATGCCAAATAACGTTTTTTGAAATTCGGTCATACGGAACTGGCCCTGGCGCAAGCCTGCACGGTAATGCAACTTGAGGAAATAACGGCGATTGAGTTTCCATTCGTCAACCAAATGCGTAATGGCCATGTCGGGGCGGTAACGAATCCTGTAATTTGCGTTCAACAAAGCACGGAACATGATCGCATCTGAGCCGCCACCAATGCCAATCCCCTCACGGTTGTAGCGAAGATCAAACCGTAAATCAGGCCGTTCTCTAAAAATCTCCATGCGATAGGCAACGTTACCGCTCCACACAGGGGTGCTGTCATCTTGTATCCAAAATGCTGTTGAGCCATGATCAATCTCCCCCAAAAATCCAGACAACTCTCGGTCGAGCCATTTTGGACGGCCATAAGGCTCAAAATCAATTTTGATTGGGCCGCCCACACAATCCGCACCCTCTTCGTCAATGGCATGTGAAACCGCTTGCAACAAGCCAGGCAAGGGAGCCTCGTCGTCGTCAATAAAAACCAGCGCGTCACTTTCAAGTGCTTCTTCTATCGCGCGGTTTCGCGCCGGCACAATGCCTTGCTTAGACTCGGTTACCCAGCGCAGCTTGGGGCCGGGCAACTGTGCCAGCTTCGTTAGAAGCTCGGCGGTGCCGTCGGTGCTGTTGTTGTTGATCGCCAGGATCTCGAACGGGACCGGGCAGGTTTGCGCGCGCATGGCAGCCACCAGCTTTTCCAGCCGGTCTGCGCGGTTGTAGGTGCAGAATGCGAATGTGAGCTTGGGCATAGGGATCAGAATTAATTATGCGAATACGTCTTCTACGCACACATACGAGAAGACTTTACAGCATGGGACGATGATCGCATTTTGTATAAGGTTAAGTTGATGGGTTGCACCCTGTTTTTTCGGTGGAGAGGCCAGTTTTTATGCTAATAGCGGCTCACTGAGCGCAGATAGATATTGAGCTGCATCAAGCGCAACATGATCGAAACAGGATGGATCTTGTCCGCTGCATAGCGCTTGGCATTGATTCGCCACATGCCTGGCAGCCGTGACCACCATTGTGCAGAGGAGAAGGGGTAGGGCGCGCCAGTCAACATGCTGTCTACCAGGTTCAAAAGACTATCTTGCTTGAACAGAACTGCTATTCGGGGATCGAGCGTATCGTGAAACTGGTCACGTATAAAGTCGGCAAGCATGGGCCTGGCAGGAATGACATTTCGATACGTTCGCGCATGAGGGATCGAGTCCTGTTGTGCAAATGGGATGTTCTCCAAGTCAGGATGCGCCATTTTCAACATCATTTTTGAAATATGCTTTTGATCGCGCAAGGTTCCCGGAATTGAAAACAGGAAGTCGACCAGGTCCTCATCCAGCCAGGGCTGGGCGGGCTCCAGGAAACGCATTTTGGCAGCGACGAAAGCATATTGCCGATTGACAAGCCGTTGCTCGAAATAAGTTTTTTCCCGAAGGTCCTGAGGTGTAAGTGATTGTCCGGCAACCAGGATGGTATTCAGCGCTTGATCGATACTTTCTTTGGCGTGGCGGAATACGCTGGGGTTGAGTAGGTCAGCAAGCCGACGTGACTGTGCGAAAGAGAAAATACCAGTCCTGCTGAAGACCTCCGCATAAGTGCTTGCAGGTCTTCCAAATATGGTCATGTCTCCATTCAGGAAGGAATCGAATTGCTCCGCCAGTCTCGGCATCATTGCCTCGGTGGTGGGTGAGTCGATCGTTTCGGCCCGGCAGTCGGCATTGAGAGAGGCGGCGACGAAATGATCCTGCAGGTCGCCGGTCGCGATGGGCACATAGGTGAAGGGCAATCCGCACAGTTCAGCCAGCTGGCGGGCGATGGGCGCATCGTCGCCCTCGCTGGTGCCGTAGGTCACGGCCGGGATGCGGTACCCGTTTGCCCGCAGACCCCCCAGGATCATGCGCGAATCGTGACCGCCGCTCAGGAACAGGAAGGGCTGGGTCGTGGCGTTCATCAGCCGGTTGATGGACTGGTTGAACAGTTCCAGCCCCTGCTCTACCAGTATCGTCTCATCGGCGGGGGGCTTACCGGGGTCGATCCGGATTTCCCAGTAGGACTGGATGGTCAGCGCACCGGGCGTAAGCGTCATGACCGAACCCGGAGGTAGTTTCCTGATCGGCGGGAACAGGGTGCGGTCGTTGTAATAGCTGGCGAAAAGCAGAAATTCACAGACTGCAACAGGATCGATGTCATGCAGTGTTGGAGTGGCTTGCGCCAGCGGGGCGACTTCCGGGCCGATCAGCAGGCTGGCGTCTGCCGCCTCTCGGTAAAAAAGCGGACGGCTGGCGCGTCGATCGTTGAACAGGTGCGCACGGTTGCTGTGACCATCGACAATCAGGCAGGTGTAAGAACCGCGCAGGCGCGGCAGAAAATCCAGCCCCGATTCGAGATAGAGGGCCAGCACGACAGCAGCAGGGGAACGCCCACCTGCCACCATGCCGACGATGTCGGAGAGATAACCGTCGAACAGGACATGTGTCCCAGATGCGCCGGTGGCGGCGGTGTGGCTGGCGGCATAACGCGAATCAACCTGTGCGGACAACCAGTCGCCAAGTTGTGCGCGCTGGTGCTGGCGGCCAGGGTGCCCGGTGCTGGGGGTGCCCGCCATGCCCCGCTGCACGTTGAATTGTGCGGTTGAAACACGAATGCCTGGAATAGATGGTTTATTTGGCAAATTGGGCTCCTCGTCGACACCTTGGCCGATGCCACTGCAGGCGGAATGCCCGGGTGAGATGTATGGATTCAGTCAATCGGTTCTTCATGGTGATTTTTGTCCATTCGCCCGATCAATGCCTGATAGAGCCCCAAGGGTAGCAAAGCTGGCAGAAGATATTTCAAGTCGTGCCGGCTGCCATACCCTGCTCGCATGACCTGCCGGAATATCTGCCACGCGGCGGGCAGGTCGCACTTCCAGTAACAGGTATAGCCGCGCTTGAGCAGTTCGCCAAGCATCAGTTCGCGCGCCCGGCTTTTGCCGAGCGCCGCATGAAAATCAGGGTGTTGCGCAAGGTGTCGCTGTTGCGCTTCCAGATGCTGGAGGGCGGAACGGGCTTTGTTCGACGAAGCCTGAGCGCCACCGTGGAAGTGATAGAAGGCGAGCACTTCGGGTACCCGGACGATAGGTGCGCTCGTCGCCACGCGCAGCCAAAGTGCGTAGTCCTCAGCATTTTTGAGGGCGGTATTGAAGCCGTTTGCGGCCAGCACGGCCGCACGCTTGACCAGCGCGGCATGGATCGGCCAGCGGCAGCCGGCAAACAGGGTGATGGCTTTGGCATCGTTCTCGTAGTCCGGCGGCACGAAGGGTTCGCCACGACCACCGGGTAAGCCAAGATTCTGCCAGCCGCAGTAGGCCAGTACCGCATCGGGACGGGATTGCAATGCGGCCAGCATTTTTTCGAGGAAGACGGGCGCCCAAGTGTCATCCGCATCCAGGAATGCAACATACGGGCCGCGCGCCTCGGCCAGGCCGGCGTTACGCGCTGCACTGACGCCTTGATTGGATTGGCTGACCGGACGAATTCGCGTATCCGTCTGCGCGTGCAGCCAGGCCAGCGTGTCATCGCCGGAACCGTCGTCGACAGCGATCAGCTCCCAGTCGCCAAAGGTTTGTGCCAGCACGCTGCCAACGCTGGAAGGCAGATGGGCTGCTGCGTTGTAGCAGGGCATGATGATGGAGATAACCGGGTTCGTTAGCATAGGTCAGGCTTGCCGCAGCCGTCGAATTGCATAGCCGGCGATGTCGTGCCAGCGCGCGTCATTGGCTCCTAAATAAAGCTTGCGTGCCAACGTGCTGGTTGTATCGGTGTTGAAAATTGTGAGTCGCCGTAGCTGAAAGGGATTGCCATCTCGGAGTGCCCAGCCGGTTCGGGTGGTGCAGGCGGCACGGTAACCGGCGGCTCTTGTCGCAGTAACGCAGCGGGTGTCCCAGGCGCCGTAGGGGTAAGCAAAGCTGTCGACGGCACTGCCGAGCAGGTCTTCCAGGGCTGCTTTGGAATCGGACAGCTCCTGTGCCAGACAGGTGTCATCGGCCTCGGTCAGGCGTACGTGGTTCACCGTGTGGGAACCGATTTCCATGCCGCTTGCGTGCATCTCGCGCAGTTCCCTCGCATTCAGCAGCCTGCCTTCCGGGCGGCCATCGGCGGGCCATCTGGGTGCCTGGTCGATCGATCCGGTGACGATGAACCAAGTGGCTCGCAAGCCGCGTTTCTGGAGTTCGTCACATGCGGCGAGGTTGTTGACATAACCATCGTCAAAGGTAATGACGGCGGTTCGCCCTGTCCATTTTTTTGGCGCGGCGGCGAGTTCACCCATGGTCGGAGTGGCATAGCCCTCGGCGACAAGAAAATCAAGCTGAGCGCGAAACTGCTGCATGGAAACGGCCCACGGCCAGTTGGGCCTGATCTTGCCAGGGGAGACGGCGTGGTACATAAGCATGATGGGCCCGTGCCGTCCGGCCGTTTGATGTAGGTAACGCGAGAGAGGGTCGATCATCTCAGTAGCCCCATTGCTTTATCTCGTCGCGCAGCGAGTAGCGCAGGCGCGCGCGTTCCCAGATGCCGAGGGGCGAATGGCTGCTGGCCCGCCAGCCGACCTGGCTGGTGCGGATGAAATCGGTCGGCGGTCTGCTTTCGATACTCAGGTAACCCAGCCCCCTGACCTGCAGGGCCGGGGCGACGACGAAGTCCTGCATGATGCAGTGCAAGGCCGAAATCGGTCTGTCGGTACTGCATGGCGCGGGTGCGCCAGTGGTCGGCATAGTATTTGAGCGTGGCATGCCCTGCGGGTTGCCCCATCCAGATTCGGCGCTTGATTGACAGGATGGCGTCGAGCGGATTGCGTATCAGGAATACAAATCTGACGTCCGGAAACAGCGGCTGAAGCTGGCGTGTTGTACCAAGATCGTGGCGGGTTTCCTTGAAGCCGTAGCGTGGGTAGCCGAGATCCTGTGCGCGCTGGCGATAGAGGGCGTCGAACAGGTTGAGCACGCCAGTACGGATATCTGCATCTGCGTAGGGCGGAGACAGGTTGGCGGTCCACAGGCCGGTGTGTGCGTCCTTGGGGCCGGCGGTGAACTTCTGGCAGGCGGCTTCGGCGATGGTGTTGAGCGCGCCGCCTGTTTCGCCCCAAACCAGCACTTCGCCCGTCGCCGTAATGAAGCGCTGCAGCAAGGTGCTGCCAGGACGCCACAAAGAAGAGAAGATGAAAATGGGCTGGTGGTGAGAGGGATTCATTGCTCAGAGGGGTTCTTTAATTTCAGTTTCAACTTCCAGCGCAGGCGCTCGGTCGCCAGTTCCGGTATGGGGAGGAACAGCAGGCTCCCGACGTAAACTAAACTTCCTGCCACCCCCATGATCGCGATGCGCACCAGGTCGTGCTCGGCCCAGTCGTGTGGAAGCAGTTGTTCCAGAAGATATAGCGTGCCAGCGAGGATGGCATTCAGCAGTATGGCGGGCACCACTGCGCGCAGGCTGGACTGCAATTTTGCCTTGAGGCATTTTAATGCCAGCCGGTGCATGGCGAAGCTGCTGAACGCGGCGGCGATGACGATCGCCCAGGCTACGCCGTCGATGCCGTAAGTCAAAGCAGCGACGACAACGCAAAGCGCCGTTAAGATCAGGGATGCGATTTGTATTTTAAATTCGGCGCCGAGCAGATTGTGTGCGGCCGATACCGCGCCGGACAGATTGTCCGCCATCCAGAAAGGCCAGGCAAATGCCAGAATCATCAAGGGTCCTGCAGCAGCGACCCATTTTTCACCATAGATACCGCGGATCAGCGGTTCGGCCAGCCACAACAAGCCGATGTAAAAGGGGGTCGCATATACAGCCACCAGCGCGATGCTGCGGAAGAAAAGATAGCGGCATTTGTCGAGATTGTCCTGTTCGGCAGCCATTGCGCGAAATAGGACCTGGTATACCGAAGTGCAGATGAATCTGTATGGCATCCTGGCCAGGCTTTCTCCCTTGTTGTAGAGGCCGACGCTGGCAGGGCCGAGTGTACGCGACAGTATGAAGATACTGACTTGGCTGCGCAGATAGCCAACTATATCGTTAGCAGAAACGAGGATGCCATAACGCGCGATATCGCGCCCGCGCCGGAATTCGAGTGAGAACCCGGGGCGCCAGCGGGCCAGAGGGATCAGCACAGTGGCGTTGTAGATCGATCCGGCAATGCCGCCCCAGATCAGGCTCCAGACGCCGTAGCCCAGCCAGGCCATGAGGATGCTGGTGGAACTGGAGACGAGCAACGACGTGATGCCGACGACGGTTTGTGCTTTGTAGCGCATCTGCCGATACAGCATGCTGGCCGGCAGGTTGACGAGTGGACGGAAGATGAAGGACAGGGCTGATACGCGCAACAGGTCGGTATACAGCGGGGTGTCGTACCACTTGGCAAACCAGGGCGCGGCGAAGAAGAATCCGGTGTAGATCAGGCAGCCGATGCCAAACTGCAGGGTGAAGACGATGTCGTAGTCCTGCTGGGTGGCTGTCTTGGCGCGCACCAGCGCCTGGCCCATGCC
>CAYGMS010000094.1:0-7907 GCA_964350905.1 uncultured Thiobacillus sp.
TCATGGTAGCGATGCTGCTGCTGCCGGTGGTATGGCCACTGTGAGTGACTGCCGAGTGGGCGACTCATTCCGCAAACCTTGAACGAATGGGTGCGCAAGTGTGAAATCGATACAGGTATCCGTAACAACAAGCAAACGTAAATCACCGATACCAAGTAGATAGAAGGGTGCGTTACTGAAATTCCGTTGTCCCGACACAAGTGTCGGGACAACGGAATTTCGGTAACGCCGTCCCAATAAAATCAATAGCTTAACTGGCCGATAGCCCGGCAGAGCAAAACAAGGGCGATTTCACCTGAAAACCTTTGTTATCAATCCACTGGGGACGATTCCTAAATTAACCATGGGAAACGCAACCAGAAATTCTGGTAACGCTGTCAGAAACCGCCAGGACTTACGTCCACTCATAAACCTATGCGCGAGCCCAAAGCGGGGTTTTCGATTCAGAGGTGGCACTACCAGCGCTTAGCATTTGGTTAGTTCGTTGGCCGAACCCGATACAGCGTCCGAAAGGTACCGTTGGTCAGCGGCTCATCGTATATATCAAAGGTTTCGCAAGCGATGAGCAGTTTTTTTAGAGTGTTAAAGCCGTATCGCTCTTTGAGGTTCTGTATATCGTCCGGCAAGTTCTTGTTTGCCAGCTTCCCTGCATGCGATAGGTACGTCCACCCGTCCGTCCGATGAATTTGGCTGGTTACTTCACGAAGTAATTCAACAAGTGGACTGGCTTGTAACCACATCAGTTCGGTCTGCCGCTCGTATTCCTCGCTCGACATAAAATCATGCAGCAATTTCCGGGTCTCTTGCATGCTATTGGCGGTGTCACGTAGATGCTCATGCATCGGCAACACCTTCTCTCGCTGGGTATCCAGGTAACGGAGGACTTCTTCCAGTTTATCGACTGATTCAGGTTGCCAACGTGGAAGGAAGTGATGCACCAGTTCGTTGCGCTCTTCCGTCATGAGCTTAAGGTCACTACGCATAGCCTCCACAAACTCGGCATTTCCGGAAATCCGGAACGAAAAAGATATCCAGGGTACTTCTGGATTTTCTTCATCTAGCGTCTCCACACCAGCATCCTGCAATACATCGGTACCGTACTTGTCCACCAAATTGCCAAGCATCTGCTTGTTGACCGACTCTTCCCGCTTTTTAAACCGCGTTTGTAAATTCTCTAACGTGCCATTAGCAGTATGGTTTGCCAAAAGGAACTTCAATAACGCTTCTATCTGCTGAAAAAGCAGAAGGTTTCGGCCAAGTCGGCGAAGTACCTCTGCCTTGATGGATTCGAGATGGGATGCGGTTTGGTCGTCCATTGAGTGAATTTGATTTCTTTGATTTGAATTGTACCCGTCCTGCAACTATGGACTGACTTCGAGCAATTGGTGACCAAGCCTTATCCTGTATGCTCTTAGCGAGAAATCTGGCCCCCCAAGAATATGCCGTCGAAGAAAATAAACATTGTCGAATCCATCTGGCCCTTGTTGCCGGATTTGGAGAAAACCAGCCAAGAGGGCATGGACCCAAGCCTTAAAGCTTGGGAAGAACTGGTTTCTTGCTGTATTGAAGCTGGCGCGCTTGCGCCGATGGTTCCATCTCAAGGAATCAGTGACCTTAAGCTGGTTACGGCCGCGCCGTTCCTCAAGTGCACACTCGACGACCTCCGTGCAATGTGGCTACTGATTGAGTGCGGTTACACGTCTCAGGCTGCAGCAGTCGCTGCTGCACTATTTGAAAACGCCCTCACGGCAGCAGTTATTGCTGGTTCCACCGAGCTAGCTCAGAAAGCGCGGCAAACAAAGCACGCTCAGATTCCATGGGGTGCCAAGGAATTGTGCCAGCTCGACGCAAAGCGAGAAATGAAACTGGCACAACAGCGCGGAGAAAAGGTCACGCAGAAGATGTACGAGGACGATTGGACCATCTCATACTTTCATTACAAGTGGCTGTGCCAAGTCAAACATCCAACTTGGCAGGCTGCTACCCACGCAATTCAGTCAACCGCTGTTTCTGACAGAGAATATGCCGTCCGGCCGGGGCCCAATAATCTCCCGCAGGGTGTGCAAGTCAAAGCAAGGGTTGTGGCTGTATCGCTTACCAAGGCTCTCCAGGCAGTTAAGTCATTCTTCATTACGCTTGATGGCGATGAAAAATCGGAGGAATACGAAGCTTTTGAGGACAAAATAAACAAAGTCCACTTTGGGGTCATGGAGCAAATAAAGCTTCAGTACGGGAAACCTTCTCCTATCCAAGTGCTTGACAGAAGCTTCATCAAAACGGACTTTTCAACCCTGAGGGAGAGGTTCGGGGACTAACTGCATTCGGGCTTGGTTTCTGGGCGTTGTCATTTTGGTTTGGAGCTTGGGTCGGTTTTGGGTGGCCATGAGTAGGTGTGAGCTGCTGGCGGGAGAAATGGGGGCGGGCATGTCGCAGAGAAGGTCCGGGCAGAAACGTCTGGCGTCACGCGCGACTGATGTGGGGGAACAGGGGAATACATGGTACGCATCCGTAATATTGAAATTCGGAACTTCCGCTCAATTCAGTCCTTGGACTGGGCGCCATCGGCGGGTATCAACTGCCTCATAGGGCCAGGTGACAGCGGCAAATCAAGCATTTTGGATGCCATCGACCTATGTCTTGGAGCGCGCCGTAGCGCACCCTTCGGCGACACTGATTTCTTCGGGCTGGATGTAACCCAGCCAATCGTCATCTCTCTGACGCTTGGCGCCCTACCGGACGGATTGAAGAACCTCGATATCTATGGAGACTTTCTACGAGGATTCGACGCGGCAACGCGGCAGATTGAAGACGAACCTCGTGCGGGCATCGAAACTGTCCTCACACTGCGTTTAATAGTAGCAAGCGACCTTGAACCAAACTGGACATTATTCTCGGAGCGAGCTCAGCTTCAGGGTCTTGAGCGAAATCTCGCTTGGAAGGACAGAATGGCGCTGGCACCGGCCCGTATCGGTAGCTATGCAAACACGAACTTGTCCTGGACTCGCGGTTCTGTCCTAAACAAGCTCACCGAAGAGCGCGCGAACCTTGGTGCAGAACTCGCTCGAGCTGCACGGGAGGCTAGGGTGAACTTCGGAACCCAAGCGGCCGCTCAGCTTGCTGAGTCGCTCAGGGTCGTTACGACAACAGCGGCGGCGCTGGGCGTCCCTGTTGGAGTCGGTGCACAGGCGCTACTAGACGCTCACTCCGTGTCCATAGGCGATGGAGCCATCGCCTTGCACAACGATGCTGGAGTCCCGCTGCGCTCCCTTGGAACGGGTTCTGCCCGTCTGCTTGTTGCCGGGCTGCAGCGTGCCGCAGCTGAGGCCGCGACCATCGCCCTCGTCGATGAAGTGGAGTACGGCTTAGAGCCACACCGTCTAACGCGCCTTCTTGACTCCCTTGGCGCGAAGGACGCCACACTCCCGCTGCAGGTTTTCATGACGACGCATTCGCCAGTAGCCATTCGCGAACTCAGTGGTCGTCAGGTATTCGTCGTGCGTACTGCGCCGGATGGCCACCAAGTCCACGAGGTTGGTGCGGCTGACGATGTTCAGAGCACTATCCGCGCTGACCCTGAAGCATTCCTCGCCAAGTCCATCATCGTTTGCGAAGGAGCCAGCGAGGTTGGATTCGCTCGAGGTATGGACCAGTATTGGGTCAGTCTGGGCCAGCCCTCATTCTTCGCAGCGGGAGGGGCCTACGTCAACGTAGGCGGAGGTGACCCAGACAAGTGCTACGCGCGAGGGACCGCGCTTCTTGGGCTTGGCTATCGGGTCATGGTACTCGTAGACGCGGATAAGGTACCCAAGCCGGAGTCCATCGCCACTTTTCAAGCCGCTGGGGGCGAGGACATAACTTGGCGGATGGGGCGGGCTCTTGAAGACGAGCTGTTCCTAAGCCTGGACGACGGTTCGATACATGCGCTGTTGCAACGGGCAGTGGAATTGGCCGAGGAAGAGCTGGTCAACGCCCATATCCAAACGCAATCCAACGGCGGCATGACGCTGGACTCGGTTTTCAATGATGGCCTTATTGATGGCTACTCCGTTGAAGTTCGGAAGTTGCTTGGGCTCGCCTCGCGCAAGGGCAAGAACGGTTGGTACAAGTCGGTCACGAAATTCGAGGGTGTCGCGAAGGACATCGTAGGCCCTAGCCTTGCCACTGCTGACCGCGAGTTCGCTGTACTGGTTGAAAAGCTTTTTAGGTGGACTCATGCCACCTGAGATAGACCTGTTCGCATTCAATCGAGGCTCGATAACCGCCCCAGCGGGCTGCGGGAAGACACAGCTCATCGCCGATACCATCGGCCTCCACACGGGGCCCAAGCCCATCTTAGTGCTTACGCACACCAATGCTGGAGTGGGTGCATTGCGCGCACGATTGCAACGCGCCGGCGTGCCTGGCTCAGCGTACAAGTTGTCGACTATTGACGGCTTCGCAATTCGGCTTATCGGGAAGTTCCCTTCACGAAGCGGACATAACCCGAGTATCTTGGCGCTCGACAACCCGAACCAGGACTACCCTGCGATTCGCGATGCGGCTTGGCGACTTCTGCAAGCTGGTCACGTGAACGACGCTCTTCGGGCAACCTATTCGCGGCTTGTGGTCGACGAGTACCAAGACTGCAACTTACGCCAGCACGCGATAGTCGATTGGGCTGCCGTCGTGCTCCCCACATGCGTGTTTGGCGACCCCATGCAGGCCATATTCGGCTTTCGGGGCAATCAACTGGTCGATTGGATGGCGAACGTACACCCCCAATTCCCTGCCATTGGCGAACTTCAAACGCCGTGGCGTTGGCGAAGGGCGGGGACAGAGGACCTCGGAAACTGGCTTCTGCTCGCTAGGCAGCAGCTTGCATCAGGTCATGCAGTTGACCTTCGAGGCGCGCCACCAGAGGTCGAGTGGGTACAACTCAACCCAGCGACTGCATTGCAGCAGCGCCATATGGCTGCGCGAACACAGCCACCAGGACGCCATGGAAACGTACTCGTCATCGGAAATAGCATGCGTCCCCGTGAACGATACCTTTTGGCAAGCCAGACACCGGGGGCGACGGCTGTAGAACGTGTCGACCTTGATGACCTCACCAGCTTTGGGCGTCGCTTCAACGTAGCAGCTGCAGAAGCATTGGAGCAGTTGGTGGGGTTTGCAGCCGGGCTTATGACGGGCGTGGGCTCAGC
This sequence comes from uncultured Thiobacillus sp., assembly GCA_964350905.1. Lineage (GTDB taxonomy): Bacteria > Pseudomonadota > Gammaproteobacteria > Burkholderiales > Thiobacillaceae > Thiobacillus. The sequence continues at coordinate 5,184 of CAYGMS010000094.1, forward strand.
AGAACTCTTGCGCCGTGTGCAGAGCCTCAAACAAGGCAGCGCCCGGAAATCGCCCACACCCGCCGAGGCGGCTGCGGTCGCCTTTGTCGAGGCCCCCAGCTTGAGTGCTGCACTAACTCTACTGACTCGGCTTTCCGAGCAAGAAGCCGTGCGAGTGTACCGGCCAGAAATCTTGAGATGCTGTATCTCTGCGATGCAGGCAGCTGCTGGAGACGGCTGCACCTTTCACGCAGCGACCATACAAGCTCGCGAACAGAACAGACACCTGGGCCGCCCATTGTCGCGCCGCTCTGTCGGAAGCACCCTCTTGTTGAAGGGTCTGGAGGCCGATGTTGCAGTAGTCCTACACCCGGAGACCATGAACGCCAGCAATCTCTATGTTGCCCTGACCAGAGGGGCTCATCGGGTCATTGTCTGTTCCGAGACTCCTATCCTGACGCCTGTGCGATGACTTACGTGCTTTTGTGGATGCGTTGTTTCGACTTTGTTAGCGTTCGGAAAAACCAATTGCCGTCGCGATAACGGTTTCCAGTACCGCGTTGTCCTTAAGCGCCTGCAGCGGCATTCTGTCTGAAAGCGACCCTTTGGGTGTGGTGAAGAACTGCCACTTTCTCCAACCACTAATGTCGCCCAGAGCCCGGGACACACGCTCAAGCTTTTTCCGGTCAACGTCCAGTTCCAGGTAGAAAGCCGGGTAGTAATTTTCACCGTCCAAATCCATGGCAAATAGCCGATGGGCTGCGACTTTCTTGTTTAAGTCCTCGCGCGAAACCCCCAACGCATCGGCAAATTCTCCCGACGGTAAAATTAATTTTCGTTTCACCAATTCGCGGCGACCGGAGTCCCTGGCCTGCTGCAAAATTCGTTGGGCATCGTGGTCTGCCTGCCTATCTGTGAGCTTTTTGGACATACGTTAGCCTCCCGCGCGAATCAAATGACTTTGAAAGGGAGACGAAAGCCGGGCGCAAAACATCTCTGACAAGCGCCTACCGTCATGCTCGGAAACCCTGAGGCCGCCCCAATCGAAGGGCGACCCCCAGCCAAAGGGACTCAGGTCCCCCCGCAAAGCCAGGACGACCGCCTCAGACACGGTCTGAAAAGGGCGCTCAGTCTTCATCGCAACGTCCCGCAGCAAGATTCCGTTACTTGGCCGGAGGTTGGCTGTCCATTTTGCGGTCAGTTCCATTTGAATCGATACAACTTCACCGACCGCCACGCGGAAGTCTGAGGGATTCTTGGAATTCCATGGGCGAATGAAATTTGAGTGGATAAGGTCGTCCCAGTCCAGGGGGACGCCCACGATGGCAGTGATTTCCGCGAGCGTAAAAACCCCCATATGGAGAAAACTTTGAGCGGCTAGCAGCTCATCGATGTCGTATCCGTGCTCTGTATCGACAGGCATTGTCAAAACCCTACGTGCCAACAGGCCCTCCACCGTTTGCCAATCGGTAGCAAGGAATGACGCCACTTCATCTATTGTTCGCAATGAGGGCGGACGACCGCTAAAAATCTCTGAACCCTTTGCCGCACGGGGCAAAGTTTGATGGGCGCACATTGCCTCTGCATATTCCTGTGGAATACCGCCTTCCGACTGCAAAAGCAGAACCGCGCACTGTTCCACTACAAACGGCCTCGGTATCGCTGTCATCGGCGTCAGCGCTGACCAAGCCTTTTCCCGCAAATCAGAAAGGAAGTAGCTCCCACCTCGTCTTGCCCGTGCCAACAGTTTCACGATTTCGTGGCGAGTTTTGACAGGCATGAGTTGAACAACCCGTTTGCGCCACACCGTGGACGCCCAATCAGCGTCAGGCAGTGCCAATGCCTTGAATACACGGAACATCAAGTCCCACTTATCGGCCACGGGTTCTCCGCTATGCGTCACAAAGCGAAAAGGCGCCAACGCCGCAAAGTCATCCGCGACCTCGCAGACGTCGGCCCCAACTGGAGTTGGGGGCGCCAACCGCAGGTCCGCGCCGCACTGTCCGCAGGCCATCAGGCTTGAGCGCTTCCAATCCAGCGGATGCCCGCAGTCAGGACATTCGTCTACCAGCAGGACCTTGTGCGTGCTGCACACCGTGACCGGGGCAAGCTCCAGTTCCTCACTGATGTAGCCGTGCTCCGCCAGGCACTGGGGGCATATCTGGGCGCGTTCATGGAGCATGGCGTCGCTATCCACGCGGCACTCGCGAAGGAACAAGGCCGGCCCATCCAAAGGTGTGGCGGCGTGCCTGCTCAGGTGCCCCGGGTCCCCGAATGCCATCCGCCCAAGGTTTGCCAGGGCATCCGCATCGGTGCGCAGCTTCGACGAATAGCCGGTATTCAGCCCGCGGATATTGATGCCTGCAGCCCGAAGCAGGGCGGCAATGCTTTCGTAGCCGTTCGCCTCGGCCAGACGTAGCAAGTATCCAGGCAAGACCTCGTCCGGCCGGCAGGGCAGGTTGCGATAACACCCTGGCAGCCAGTCGCGCTTCATCTTCATTTCATCTATGTCGGTGAGGAATGGCCTTCGCCACCAGCGTAGTCACCTCAGCTTCCGTCAACTTGAACGGATTGCTGGATGAGGCCCCGGTTGCGCCGCCAACCGCATCAAACGCCGCGGCCAGCAGTTCGAGGTCGATTTTGGGCCCGTCGAGCCGACGTGCCAGAGTAGCCATACGTTGCAGCAGCTTTTCGAGCTTCCGAAGATGCGGGCCGCACGCGAGCATGCAGCGCGCCACTGTGGAA
>CAYGMS010000095.1:0-6244 GCA_964350905.1 uncultured Thiobacillus sp.
CCGCGCACAGCCAGCAGCCGCATCGCCGCCTCCTTGTCGCCAATGCGGCAACCAAGCGCATAACACGAGTCGGTTGGATACACGATCACGCCGCCGCGCTTGAGGATATCGACTGCCTGCTGGATGAGCCGGATTTGCGGGTTGTCCGCGTGAATATTGAAAAATTGCGCCATACAGTCTCAGACAGTGGAGAGGGAAGAATGCCGTGCAAGCTCGGGCCAGCCTTGCCAGACAGGTTTGCAGTAATGCGGCAATTGCGGAAGCCGTCCGATATCGATGCCTTCGCCTGGCGCATGGAAATCCGCACCCCGTGACGCCTTGAGACTGAACGCCCGCGCCAGGTCGGCAAACTTGCCGTATTCGGTGGAATGGTGGCTGCCGGTGATGACTTCAATGCCTTCGCCACCCAACTTGCGGAAAGCGTCCAGCAACAGGAGCAGTTGGTGTGCATTGAAAGCGTAGCGCCCGGGATGGGCGACTACCGCCATGCCGCCGCTGGCGCGAATCCAGCCGATTGCGTTTTCCAGCGAGGTCCATTCGTGTTCGACGTAACCGGGATTGCCGTGGGTGAGATAGCGTTTGAATGCGCCGCGCATATCGGGCGCATGACCCTGCGCCACCAGCCAGCGCGCAAAATGCGTGCGTCCGACCATTTCCTTGTTGGCGGCGTAGTCATAGGCACCTTCATACGCCCCCGCAATGCCATGTTGCGCCAGATCCCCTGCCATGCGATGAGCACGCTCGATGCGGCCAAGACGAATAGCGTGCAGGCCCGCAACCAGATCAGGGTGCTGCGGGTCGATGCGCAGGCCAACGACATGCACCGTCTGCCCGCCCCATGTCACCGAGATTTCAACCCCCGGAATCAGCGTCAGGTCCGTCCCGACAGCCGCCGCTTGTGCAGCTGCCAGCCCACTCACGTCATCGTGGTCGGTCAACGCGAGCACATCCACGCCGTTGGCCGCGGCACGCGCGACCACATCGGCGGGAGACAGTACACCGTCAGAAACGTTGGAATGGCAATGCAGATCGATATTCAGCATCGATAGTCAGGATCAGGGAACCAAGGCCAAAAGCGCTTGGTCAGGAGGGGGAATCATAGCAAAATAAGCAGCCTCCTGAATTTAGTCCCCTGCAGAGCCAAACCATAATGAAAAAACTGCTGTTTGACCTCTTCCCCATCATCGTCTTTTTCATCGCCTACAAGCTGGGCGATTCCAATGCCGAAGCCACGCGCGCCTTCATGGCAAGCGTGGGCCTGCCGCAACCTGCGGGCGTGGGCGAAAAGCCCGGCATCTATCTCGCCACCCTGATTGCCATCGTGGCCAGCTTTGGCCAGATTGCCTGGGTCAAGCTGCGCGGCCACAAGGTCGAAACCATGATGTGGGTCAGCCTTGGCATCATTGCCGTGTTCGGTGGCGCCACGCTGTGGCTGCATGACGAAAGCTTCATCAAGTGGAAGCCGACCGTGCTCTACTGGATTTTTGCCGCCATCATTTTTGGTGCAGCACTACTGGGCCGCAACATCATTAAAAGCCTGATGGCCACACAAATGGAACTTCCCGAGCCCGCATGGAGTCGGTTGAATGCGAGTTGGGGCGGATTTTTTGCCGTCATGGGGGTTGCAAATCTGTTTGTCGCCTTCAACTTCTCGACTGATGCCTGGGTCAACTTCAAGCTGTTTGGCAGCCTGGGGCTGATGCTGGTGTTTGTAATCGGTCAGAGCATGATGCTGACCAAGTACCTGGATCAGGAATCTCAAGACAAGGAAGAAAAACAATAATGTTCTATGCCATCGTTGGACAGGATGTGTCCGACAGTCTCGACAAGCGGCTTGCCGCGCGTCCCGCGCATCTGGATCGCCTGCAGGCGCTGCAACAGGCAGGACGTTTGCTGTTGGCAGGTCCGTTTCCCGCCATCGACAGCAACGACCCCGGTGCGGCCGGGTTTTCCGGCAGCCTGATCGTGGCTGAATTCGAGTCGCTGGCCGACGCACAGGCGTGGGCCGATGCCGATCCCTATGTAGCCACTGGCGTGTATGCCAGTGTCCACGTCAAACCTTTCAAGAAAGTATTGCCCGCATGAGCACAGCCGATCTGATTCGCGAACGCCTCGTCGCGCTGGAACCTGAAACCTTGACCCTGGAAGACGAAAGTGCCCAGCACAAGGGCCATGTCGGTGCTGCCGGGGGTGGCGGACATTTCCGCCTCACCATCGTGTCACCCAGGTTCCGCAATCTCGCCACCCTCGCCCGCCATCGGCTGGTGTATGAAGCCATGGGTGAACTCATGCAGCGCGACATTCACGCCCTGTCGATCACCGCTTTAACCCCCGAAGAACTCTGAAAAGGAATCCGAATGCGCCTCGCCCTACTCCCCGCCCTGATTCTGCTGGCCCTGTCTCCGTTGGCTCAGGCACAAACGCCTGCACCCGCCGCTGCAGACGCCAGCAAGCCGCTGGTCACCGTCAATGGCAAGGAAATCCCTGCTTTGTACGGCGAACTGGTCAAACGTGAAATGGCCCAGGGCCAGCCTGATTCCCCGCAGATCGACATGCGCGTACGCGAGTCGCTGATCAACCTCGAATTGCTGTCGCGCGCCGCCATCGACAAAGGCCTCGACAAGGATCCCCGTCTGGCGGCCGCACTGGACATCCGCCGCAAGGATCAACTGGCCAAAGGCTATCTGGAAGACTACGTCAAAGCGCATCCGGTCACCGATGCCGAGATCCAGGCCGCGTATGACAAAGCCAAGGCCGAAGCAGTGGGCCCGGAATATTTGTCACGCCATATCCTTGTAAAAACCGAAGCGGAAGCTAAAAAGATCATTACGGACCTCGGCAAGAAAGCCAAGTTTGAAGAACTGGCCAAGAAGCTTTCGCAAGATCCAGGATCGGCCAAAAATGGGGGTGCGCTCGACTGGTCCGACCGCCGTGCATTCGTGAAGGAGTTTTCCGACGCGATGGCCAGCCTGAAAAAAGGTGAATTTACGAAAACACCGGTGAAGTCGCAGTTCGGTTATCACATCATTCGTCTTGATGACACACGCCAGCCGCAGTTGCCGCCACTGGATGCCGTACGCGGAGAAATCATCAAGCAGTTGCAACAAGAACGCATACGCGACGCCATCACGTCTGTTCGTGCCAGTGCGAAAATAGAGTAGTTTGCTAATAATCAATACCAAGCGGGGCAACAGCCCTGCCTTCATCTGACGGGGAGCCATCATGGCCAGCAAAGAACATAACCACCTACAAGACGTTTTCCTCAATACCCTGCGCAAGGACCGCATTCCGGTCTCGGTATTTCTCGTCAACGGCATCAAACTGATGGGCCGTATCGAATCGTTCGACCAGTTTGTGGTGCTGCTGAAAGGCCAAGATCAGGCCGCACAGATGATTTTCAAACATGCCATCTCGACCATCTCGCCCTCGCGCGAAGTGGTTCTGCCGCACCGCGAAGCTGAAGCTTAATCAGCGTCTTTATTCGACATGGGCGGCCAGCAGTCTGGCCGCCGTTTGTGTGTCCACCAGTACCGCAGCGCCGCCGCGATAAGCCTGCTTGTGGCGTGCCCTGATCGTTGCCAGGGCTTGTGTGTCTTTCAGATACATCACGGCATAGCCTTCAGGATGCGTGACAAGCCACGACTCCACCTCCGCCCCGCGCAGTTCAGCCAACGGGGCTTCCAGCCTGCCTAGAAACTGATATTGCGCATGGTAAGTCGCGATGTTGGCGACCGGCCGGCCCTCGTCCTGCACCTGCTTGATTGCCTGCGCCATCGGCTTGATGTCGTACAAGGGTTCGATCGAATGCCAGGCGGCCAGAAACACCATGCCCATCAGACCCGCACCCAACAAAGCCAGATTCACTACCGGCTTGATGCCTTGTCGCCCGGCCACAAAGCTGGCCAGGGCCAGCAGCACCAGCAGCACCCCCGTCCACACAGGTGGCAGCGCCGCAACCTGGCCATGCAGCGCCGGGATTTGACCGCTGGCCGCCAGGATCAACGCGCCTCCCAACAGCGCAGCCAGCAAGGCCGGCACGCCCACGCGAAACTCAATCTGATTCGCCAACACACGCGTCAACAACAGCGCAAAGGCTGGAAACATCGGTATCAGATAATGCGGCTGCTTGCCGCTGATGAAGGAAAAAGCGATGAACACCGGCAGCATCCAGGCCAAGCAAAAACGCGTTCCACGGTCCAGGCCAGCACGCCGGTGACGGGCCAGTGCCTGCCACAACCCGGGCCAGACAAACCACGGAAACAGCATGATCGGTAACAGGGGCAGATACCACCAGACCGGCCGCCGATGCGCAAAGGAGTCGACCATGCGATCCGCCGTCTGCCCCCAGAAAATCGCATTGCGATAGGCCTCGCCGCCTGCCATGCCTGCCGGCAATGCCCAGGCCAGTGCGATGGTGGCCCCGAGCAATATCGCCAGCAGCACGCCGCCAAACCAGCGGCCCCAGCGGAGGCCCGGGTTCCACCACAGTGCCAGCACGGTAATCGGTAACAGATTCAGCAAAATGACCGGGCCCTTGGTCAGCACCCCAAAACCGATCGCGACTCCCAGCATGACAAAGCCGCGCCGTTTGCCATCGGCGGCCATCAGCACCCCGTGCATGCCCAGCAGCACCCAGAACGCCAGCATGACGTCGAACATGAGCGAAGTGGAGAACACCACCCACAGCAGCGAACTCATCAGCACCAGCGTGGCCTGGCCGCCCAGGCCCGTGTGCTGTGGCCACAAGCGGCGCGCCAACCGATAGGTAAGCAGCAACGCACCCGCGGAAAACAGCGGCATGACCAGGCGTGGCCACCAGTCATTGACGCCGAATACCGCCCAGCCCGCATGGATCATCCAGAACATGAAAGGCGGTTTATGACTGTAAGGTGCGCCATTCTTGAACGGCACCAGAAAGTCGCCGCGCAGCCACATTTCCCAGGCTGCACTGGCGTAGCGCGTTTCATCAATGGGGGTAAGCGGGCGGGTCAGCAATGCCACCGTCGTAAGCGCCACCAGCATGAGCAGGCTTAACAGCAGCAGGCCGCGTCCGGAGGTATCAGCGTGAGGATGTGGATTCATGGTTTGAAGCATCGGTTTCTTCCAGCGCGGCGTCAATCTGATCGCCGAGGCTCTGCCCATGCCGGAATCGGCGATATAGATAGGCCCCCAGTGCGCCCGAGATCAGGAACAGGCCAATGGCCAGAGCGAGTTTGAGTGCCGGTGCGATGTGAACGCCACTCCCGACCAGCGCAAATACCAGCGTCTGCGGCAGGTAGCCGAGAAACGTACCGGAAAAGAAATACGCGGGCCGGATACTGGAAATACCCGCCGCCAGATTGGTCAGCAGGTTGCTGCCCACCGGCAGCAGGCGGATCAAGACTGTCATGGAAAACGGGTGGTCGTGAATGAACCGGTCAAAACGTCCGGCACGTTCGCCCAGTTTCGCCCGCAGCAAGCCTTTACCAAAGAAGCGTGCGTAGGCAAAACTCAGCATGCAGCCCAGCAGCGCTGCCAGCGCTCCAAGCAATGTGCCCAATCCGATACTGAATGCGTAGCCGCCAAGAAAGGCAATAATCTGGCGCGGCAGGCCAATAGCTGTAAACACTCCGCCCATCAGCAAGAACAGCAAGGCCCCATTCAAACCATGGTCGCGCACCCGCGCATCAATCCACGCCTCGTTGACGCTATTACCCAGATCGCTGGTTTTGAACAGATAGCCCAGCAACGCCAGGCTCAGCATCAGCGCCAGGCCTTTAAGGATGACGCGCGCTTTCATTTAAAGGTCTGAATCAGACTCGATCACCGGCAAGCGCACGCGACGCTGCAGCCAGGCCACGCCAAACAGGTCGACGATGCCGACCCACAGACGGTTATGTACGCCGTATTTTGACGTGCCACGTTCACGCGCACGGTGACGCACCGGCACCGACACCACCGCGCCGCCATTGCGCATCACCAGCGCGGGCAGGAAGCGATGTACGTGGTCGAAGTTGGGCAACAGCAGGAAAGTCTCGCGGGCAAATACCTTGAGGCCGCAGCCGGTATCCGGCGTGTTGTCCTTCAGCAGGCGCGAACGCACGCCATTGGCGATTCTTGAGGATATGCGGCGCAGGAAGGTATCGTTACGCTGGGCGCGCCAGCCTGCCAGCAGTTCCAGATTGGCGGGTTGCGCCGGGTCGGCCAGTTTGGCCAGCAGCACCGGAATATCGGCCGGGTCGTTCTGTCCGTCGCCGTCGAGCGT
>CAYGMS010000095.1:6344-7876 GCA_964350905.1 uncultured Thiobacillus sp.
TGGCCAGCAGCACCGGAATATCGGCCGGGTCGTTCTGTCCGTCGCCGTCGAGCGTGGCAATCCATTCATGGCGCGCGGCGGTCACCCCGGTCGTCACCGCGCGACTTTGACCGCACGAGGCGCGGTGCGTGATGACACGCAGCATCGGGAACTCGGCCTTCAGCCCAAGCAGGCGAGGCAGCGTGGCATCGGTGCTGCCGTCATTGACATAAATGATTTCGAACGTGGTGTTGCCGGTTAGCGCGGCCGCGATTTCACGGATCAACGGCTCGACGTTGTCTTGTTCGTTCTTGACAGGTACAACCACGGACAGCCTGCCGTGGTAGGCATATTTCGGCATTGCGCGTAGGTGTGGTCGCTAGTGTGTTGGCGGAGAGGGCGGGATTCGAACCCGCGTTAGGCATTAACCTAAACACGCTTTCCAGGCGTGCGACTTAAACCGCTCATCCACCTCTCCGGGAGCGGCGCATCATACCGGAAGCACCTGTACGGGGCAAATTGAAGTTGTCAGGCGAATAGAGCCATGGCAAGGCCCATAAACAGGGAAAATTGATATTCCCCTCTTGAAGACACGGTATTCGCCCCCACCTCACCGCGAGGACCAATTGGGAGCAGACATGCAGGACGAACTCAACACCAACACCGATACATCTGAAACCATGCATGAAAAGCATGAAAAAGAAGTCATGCCCAGCCTGGAAGAACTGCTGAAGGCAGCCGAGCTCCAGTCAGCCGAGCACCACGACGCCTGGCTGCGTGCCAAGGCCGAGACCGAGAACATGCGCCGCCGCGCCGCCGACGATGTGGACAAGGCGCGCAAATTCGCGGCCGAAAGCTTTGCCAGCGACCTGCTCGCCGTGAAAGACAGTCTGGAAGCAGCACTCGCGGCCGAGACACCCAGCGTGGAAAATCTCAGAGATGGCGTTGAGCTGACCTTGAAGCAAATGATCGCCGCGTTCAGCCGGTTCAATCTGCACGACATCGACCCGATGGGCGAGAAATTTGATCCGCACCAGCATCAGGCCATCCAGATGCTTGAATCCGACCAGCCGGCCAACACGGTAGTAACCGTGCTGCAGAAAGGCTACCGTCTGCATGAACGGATATTGCGACCGGCGCTGGTCATGGTCGCCAAGGGCAAGGACTGATTCATGCGGTTTAGCCAGGTTTAGCTGGCTAAAGCCTTGAAATGGGCAGCATTCACCCCACATTCGAACTAATCCAAACACTTACAGAAGGAACGCATCATGGGACGCATTATTGGCATTGATCTGGGCACCACCAACTCCTGCGTGGCAGTCATGGAAAACGGCACGCCGAAGGTAATCGAGAACGCAGAAGGCGCGCGTACGACACCGTCCATCGTGGCTTATACCGAAGACGGCGAGATTCTGACCGGTGCCCCGGCCAAGCGCCAGGCGGTCACCAACCCCAAGAACACCCTGTATGCGGTCAAGCGTCTGATCGGCCGTCGCTTCGAAGAGAAGGAAGTGCAAAAAGACATCGGCCTGATGCCCTACAAGATCGTCAAG
>CAYGMS010000096.1:0-2153 GCA_964350905.1 uncultured Thiobacillus sp.
GCTGCGCGCCGACGTCTGCAATGCAGTCGATGAACTCGGGCAACTGCTCGATCATACCGGTCCGGTGGGGGCGTCGGAGCGCAACGCGGCGCGCATTTTCAACTGCGATCATCTGTTCTTCGTCACCAATGGCACCTCGTCGTCCAACAAGATCGTGTGGCATGCCACCGTCGCACCGGGCGACATCGTGGTGGTCGACCGTAACTGCCACAAATCCATCCTGCACGCGATCATCATGTGCGGCGCGATCCCGATTTTCCTGACGCCGACGCGCAACCATTACGGCATCATCGGGCCGATTCCGCTGGATGAGTTCCGCCCGGAAAACATCGAGAAAAAAATTGCCGCGCACCCGTTCGCCAAGGATGTGAAGCGCAAGCCACGCATCCTCACCATTACCCAGTCGACCTACGACGGCATCCTCTACAACGTCGACATGATCAAGGAGTTGCTGGGCGACTACATCGACACCCTGCATTTCGATGAAGCCTGGCTGCCACATGCGACCTTCCACGATTTCTATCGCGGCATGCACGCCATCGGCAAGGACCGCCCGCGCGCCAAGGATGCGCTGGTGTTCTCCACCCAGTCGACGCACAAGATGCTGGCGGGCCTCTCCCAGGCCTCGCAGATCCTGGTACAGGATTCGGAGATGCGCAAACTCGACTTTCATCGCTTCAACGAAGCCTACCTGATGCACACCTCGACTTCGCCGCAGTACGCCATCATCGCCTCGTGCGACGTGGCGGCGGCAATGATGGAGCCGCCCGGCGGCCCCGCGCTGGTGGAGGAGTCGATCAAGGAAGCGCTGGATTTCCGTCGCGCCATGCGCAAGGTCGACGAGGAGTTTGGCGATTCCTGGTGGTTCAAGGTGTGGGGGCCGCAAAAGCTGGCGGAAGAAGGCGTCGGCGACCGCGAGGACTGGATGCTGGGGAACTCGGAGCGGTGGCATGAATTCGGCAGGATCGCGCCGGGGTTCAACATGCTCGACCCGATCAAGGCGACTGTGATTACCCCGGGGCTGGATATGGACGGTGAGTTTGCCGACTGGGGCATTCCGGCTGCGATCGTTACCAAATACCTGGCCGAGCATGGTGTGATCGTGGAGAAGACGGGCCTCTATTCCTTCTTCATTATGTTCACCATCGGTATCACCAAGGGTCGCTGGAATACGCTGGTGACCGCTTTACAGCAGTTCAAGGCCGATTACGATGAAAACCAGCCGCTGTGGCGCGTGCTGCCCGAGTTCATCTTGAAGCATCCTCGCTACGATAAAACCGGCCTCAAGGATCTGTGCGACCAGATTCACACCATATACAAGGCCAATGATGTGGCGCGCCTGACGACTGAAATGTATTTGTCAGAAATGGCGCCAGCGATGAAGCCGGCGGATGCCTTTGCCAAGATGGCGCACCGTGAAATCGAGCGGGTTGAACTGGATGACCTTGAGGGCCGCATCACCGCCATGCTTGTGACACCTTATCCCCCGGGGATTCCCCTGCTGATCCCGGGTGAGCGCTTCAATGCAACCATCGTGCGTTATTTGCAGTTCACGCGCGACTTTAACGAGAAATTCCCTGGCTTTGAGACTGACGTACACGGATTTGTCGAAGAAATGGTGGATGGCAAAGCCAGGTATTACGTCGATTGCGTGATGTGATCCGGCTCCAGGTCAGGCGACTGGATGCTTGATTAGTCAGGAAAAAAGCGTATTATTCGCAGTCCCCGGTTTGCCGGGGATTGTTTTTTGACCTTGCTCCACTGCACCGCAAGCGGGGGGCTGAACCGAAAGGAATCTCTATGCGGCATTATGAAATTGTATTTATCGTCCACCCTGATCAGAGCGAGCAAGTGCCCGCCATGATCGAACGTTATCGCGCCAACCTGGCTACACGCGGTGGTAGCGTCCATCGTCTGGAAGACTGGGGCCGTCGTCAGATGGCTTACCCGATCCAGAAAATCCACAAGGCACATTACGTGCTGATGAACATCGAGTGCGATCAGGAAACCCTGGACGAACTCGAGCATGGCTTCAAGTTCAATGATGCCGTGTTGCGCCATCTGACCATCAAGTGTGACGAAGCGGTAACCACTGCCTCGCCGATGATGAAAGAAGAGAAGTCGCGCGACATTCTGGAATCAGCCAAGCCTGA
>CAYGMS010000096.1:2253-7236 GCA_964350905.1 uncultured Thiobacillus sp.
CCTGTGGCTGAACCTGCGGCTGAACAGCCCGCTGCTGCCTGAGTGAGTGAATCGGCTCGCTATTAGCGGAGTCCTGATCCAGGTTGATCCTTTGCGTTACAGCCCGGCGGGCGTGCCCATTTCAGAGGCGGTGATTCATCATCGCAGCAGTCAGGAAATGGCAACCCAGCCGAGGCAGGTGGAATGTGAATTGACAGTGCAGGCAAGTGGTTCACTTGCCACCCAGCTGTCACAATTGACCACCGGGACGCAGGTAAAGCTGGAAGGTGCGTTAAATCGACGCAGCGTGAATAGCCGGCAATTGATCTTGATATTGAATCGAATTGAAAAGGAATAATCATGGCACGTCCCATGGGTGGTAAATCAGGCGGCAAGTTCGCCAAAAAAGGTGGCCGCGACAGTGGCAACCGTGGTCTCTTCAAGCGTCGCAAGTTCTGCCGCTTTACCGTCGACAAGGTGGTTGAGGTTGATTACAAGGATATCGAAGTGCTGAAGGAATTCATCGCTGAAAACGGCCGCATCATCCCGGCGCGCATCACCGGCACCAAGGCGCGCTATCAGCGTCAGCTGGGTACCGCGATCAAGCGCGCGCGTTTCCTGGCGCTCATGCCCTACACCGACCTGCATTGATTAGGAGACGACCATGCAAATCATACTGATGGATACAGTTGTCAACCTGGGCAAACTGGGTGATGTGGTTAAAGTGAAAGACGGCTATGCCCGCAACTTTCTGATCCCCTACGGTCGCGCGCGTCGCGCCACGCAAGCCAACATGGACGCCTTTGCCGTTCAGAAGGCTGAACTGGAGCGCGTGGCTGCCGAGAAGCTGGCCGATGCCCAGCGTCGCGGCGAGAAGCTGGAAGGCTTCGCTGTGACCCTGAGCCAGAAAGCTGGTGTCGATGGCCGTCTGTTTGGCTCCATTACCAATGCGGATATTGCTGATGCATTGGCGGCCCAGGGTCATGAAGTGAGCAAGGCGGATGTTCGTATGCCAGACGGCCCGTTCAAGGCTATCGGTGAATACCCTGTGGTGCTTGGATTGCACCACGATGTAGTTGCCAACATCACCGTGACGGTGGTGGCTGAGCAGTAATTCTTGCCCGGCCATCAAAAAAGGGGGCTTCGGCTCCCTTTTTTATTTGCAACATGCCTGGATATACCCAACTGTCCACTCTTTATCCACATCTTATCCCTTGGAGGGGGTGGGTCTGAAGCCTAGAATCGCGCCATGGCTGCCATACATTCGCTCACTGCAAATTCCGATCCCCAACTGGCGCAAATGCGCCTGCCTCCCCATTCACTGGAAGCCGAACAGGCCGTTCTGGGTGGGCTGCTGCTGGACAACAGCGCGTGGGACCGGATTGGCGATGTGGTTTCGGAAAGTGATTTGTATCGACAGGATCACCGTCAGATTCTGCGCGCGATTGTGCGGCAGATTGCCGAAAATCGCCCGGCGGATGCAGTGACAGTGGCTGAAGCGCTGCAATCGATGGGCCAGCTCGAAAGTGTGGGCGGACTCGCCTACATTGTGGCGCTGGCAAGCAATACGCCGTCGGCTGCGAACATACGCCGTTATGCCGAAATCGTGCGCGAGCGTTCGGTGATGCGCCGCCTTGCCGAAGTGGCAACCGGGATTGCCGACACGGCCTATTCACCCGCGGGGCGCAGCGCTTCACAGTTGCTCGATGAGGCCGAAGCCAAGGTGTTCGAAATTGCCGAATCCGGCAGCCGCGGTCAGGTGGGCTTCACTGAAATCAAGCCGCTGCTGAAGGAAGTGGTCGAGCGCATCGACGAGCTGTATCACCGCGACAATGATTCCGGAATTACGGGTGTGCCTACGGGGTTTCACGACCTCGACCAGAAAACCTCGGGTTTCCAGCCGGGCGACCTCATCATTGTCGCCGGACGACCGTCGATGGGTAAAACCGCGTTCTCGCTCAACATCGCCGAGAACGTCGCCCTCGACACCGGCCTGCCGGTGGCAGTGTTTTCGATGGAAATGGGCGGCGCCCAACTGGTGATGCGGATGATCGGCTCGGTTGGCAAGCTCGATCAGCATCGGCTGCGCACCGGCAAGCTGGGTGAGGATGACTGGCAGCGGTTGACCTATGCGCTCGGCAAGCTCAATGAAGCCCCTGTATTCATTGACGAATCACCCGGGCTGAATGTGCTGGAACTGCGCGCACGGGCGCGTCGGCTGATGCGTCAGTGCGGCAAACTCGGCCTGATTGTGATCGATTACTTGCAGTTGATGTCAGGCAGTGGAAACGGCGAAAACCGTGCGACCGAAATTTCCGAAATCTCGCGTGCGCTGAAGGGCCTGGCCAAGGAACTGCAGGTGCCGGTGGTGGCGCTGTCGCAACTGAATCGCGGCCTGGAACAGCGCCCCAACAAGCGCCCGGTCATGTCGGACCTGCGCGAATCGGGCGCCATCGAACAGGATGCCGATGTCATCCTGTTCATTTATCGTGACGAGGTCTACAACCCCGACACGCAGGACAAGGGTACGGCTGAAATCATCATCAGCAAGCAGCGTAATGGTCCGATTGGCACGGTGCGACTGGCCTTCATCGGCGAATACACGCGTTTCGAATCGCTGGCGCAGCCAGGATCGTACTAGGCATGCGTCCCATCCAGGCACGTATTTCCATTGGGGCAATGGCGCACAATCTGCGGGTGGCGCGTAGTCACTCGGGCGCGGCGCGCGTGTTCGCCGTGGTCAAGGCCAATGCGTATGGACATGGCTTGTCGCGAGCACGACGGGCGTTTGCCGCGGCAGACGGTTTTGCTGCGTTGACACTGGAAGAAGCGGCCAATCTGCGTTTGATGGGTATGGAGCAGCCCATTATGCTGCTTGAAGGCATCTTTGGCATGGACGAGATTGCAACCTGCGCCGAGCTGAATCTGTCGCCTGTCTTGCATCATGCTGGCCAACTCGACTGGCTCGAGCGGCAGCCTCCGGCACGACCCATCCAGGTTTTCCTTAAATTTGACACCGGCATGCACCGGCTTGGTTTTCCGTTGGCCGAACATGCGCGGATTGTCGAGCGGGTACGCGGCTTGACGGGTGTCGCAGGCATCACCCTGATGACGCATTTTGCCCAGGCAGATGATGCCACAGGTGTTGCCTGGCAATTGCAGCCGTTCCTGCGCGAGCTGGCCAGCCACGGGCTGCCGTGGAGCTGCGCCAATTCGGCAGCGCTGCTGCGCTATCCGGAAACGCAGGGCGCGTGGACGCGCCCGGGCATCATGCTGTATGGCGCGTCGCCGTATGCCGACGTGTCGGCAGCCGAGCTGGGGCTGCGCCCGGCCATGAGCCTGCAATCTGAAATCATCAGCGTGCAAACGCTGCAGGCAGGCGAGGGCGTAGGCTATGGCCAGTTGTATCGTGCCGAACATGCCATGCGCGTGGGCGTGGTGGCCTGTGGCTATGCAGACGGTTATCCGCGCCACGCACTGACGGGGACGCCGATTCTGGTCAATGGCCGCAGCAGCCAGACACTCGGTCGGGTATCAATGGATATGCTGTGCGTGGACCTGAGCGAACATCCTGATGCGGGGGTCGGGTCATCGGTCGAACTCTGGGGGAACGGCTTGCCGGTGGATGCGGTGGCAGCGGCGGCGGGCACAAACAGCTATGAATTGCTGTGTGCGCTGGCTGCGCGCGTGCGCGTGGAAGAAGCCGAATAATTCAGACGAGTGTGTTGTGCCGAAGTACGGGTCGCGCGTGCCAGATGGCATGGGGAGTCCCGCGTAGCGGGTGGTCAGTGCAATCGGGCCGAGTGGGAACAGGCTGTACAAAAACCGGTGCCCACCCATTCCGGCAAACGCTTCACCCCTTTGATGGGCTCTGAAATGTATGGGATTCAGCCAAAATCAACCACGGCGACATCAGAATGTCTCTTTCTTTCATTTTCGGCTAGAGGCGGGCCGAAAATCAGAATTTTGGCTCAGGAAGGTCCTCGGGCGAGATCGGTTCACAAGTCATGTTGATCCGTGCCAGCGAACGATCCTGGCTGTTTAGGATGTCTCCGGTCAGTTTGCCGGTTTGCCGGTCGATGGACAGTCGCACAGTGGCAAGACGTTTGAGGTAGGGGTCCCAGGAAAACAAATAGCCTCTGTACCAATCGTAATAAACCCTGGTGTGAACGCCAGGCGCGAAATAGGTCATGCTGTAAGTGGCAGGGGAAAGCTCGTATTTCATACTTTCCCCGATCGGAAGAATATTGGATTTCTGGATCAGGGCGGAGTTGTTGTTGTCGCGCAGCGCCAAGTCGACATTCGCCCTGGTTTTGTTTTTGGCGGTGGCGACTGTTCCTGCACATTTCAAGTACAGGCTGAAATAGTCCGCATGTGAAACTGTGGGCGCGACCAGTGCCAACCCAAACAGCAGGGTGGTGCATGGAGCAAGTTTCGACAGACAGTGCGTGCCCATCATTTCTCCTCGGTACCGGACAGAGCAACGGTTTTACTGATAAAGCGCATGCTTATTTTGTAGTTTTGCTGCGCGGTTTTTGGCTGATCTCCTTCGATGCCTCGGTGCTTCCGCCCTGCACGCCCAAGCGACCGCCGGTACCGAGGCCGCCTTTAACCGTCTGGGCCTTATAGTCGCGCAAGGAACGTACCATCTTGTTGTACGAATCCATGAAGGCTGCAAAGATGACCTTGCCTTGTGGTGTGCTGGTATAAGCGCCAGCGCCACCAGCGGCACCGCCACCGAATAGTGCCCCCATGCCTGCAAAATCTGTGTTTTTTGAGTAGCCTTCCGATGCGGAAAGTTGAACCGTGGAACGGTTGTCGATCAAGGTCAGTATCGCGCCCGCTTCGTTGGTCGAAAACGATCCCGCCACGGCGCCTAATGCGCCAAACCTTGTCCCTCCCAGCAGGCCGCCCAGACCGGCTCCGCCGCGCGTGCCGCCGCGATCCGAAAGAATGACTTCAGGAATGACGGTGTAATCCGCTGCGGCGATCTGCCCTTTACCG
>CAYGMS010000096.1:7246-7874 GCA_964350905.1 uncultured Thiobacillus sp.
GCCCCTCCTCGCCGCGAATCAAGGCAGTTTCACGCTCGCGAGCTGCGAGACCGCGACCGCGATCCACAATCACGAAACAATTAGATTGCTGAATCAGCAGGCGCAATGCGGGGATGGTCGAGCCCATTCTGTATTGACTTTGGTAGGCGCTATACCAACCGGCATTGGTCTGCTCGTCGATGCTGACGGTCCCCAGCGTTGCCGTGCAGGTTTCCAGCTGGCTACTTGCTCCCGACGTTGTTTCGCCAGCTGCGGAGCCGGTGGCAAGTGTGGCGCTACCGCTGCCGCCGCCAGCGTTTGGAGTGGTGGCTAGGCAGCCCGCGAGGAGGGCCGCAAAGCCTATGCTGATCAGCAGATTGAAGATTGAGTTTAAGCGGCTGGCGCCCCCCCCCAAGCCAAGGAATTGAGTGCGAATGGTTTGCATGATTCCAGCTCCCTTATTAATAAACTCACCATTACCTATGAAAGCATAGTAACGAAATATTACTAGTCAAGTAGTTGGCTTGCGCCGGATCGATACGGTAATAAATGTAAACGTGGCGCACTTATTCCGGCATGGCGTAAGGCAGCGGTTTCAGACTCAGTGCGGCGCCATCGGCGGCTTTCAGGTGCAGGGTTTGCGTGTTGG
>CAYGMS010000097.1:0-7810 GCA_964350905.1 uncultured Thiobacillus sp.
CGGAAGCGGTGAGATTCGAACTCACGGAGGACTCACATCCTCGCCGGTTTTCAAGTTTTACGGAGGCTGCTTTTACCTAGCTTTCCGCTGCTTTGTTTAGCCCGCCACGCCTTTGCAAAACAACGACTTATCGCCGTTGCATGTTTTGTGTAGCTTGTCGTAACTTAGCCTAGATTGCTAAATATACGCTAAAACAGCGTCTAGGAGAATGGTATGGCGAAGCTGACGAAGACGTTTATTGACAAGGTGCAACCGCCCGCCGAGGGCTACGCGATTCACTGGGACGACTCGCTCAAGGGGTACGGGCTACGGGTCACCGCTGCGGGCAAGCGCGTATTCGTCGCGCAAGGTCGCGTCAGAGGTAAGGCGGTCTGCGCCACCCTTGGCCCATTCGGGCAGCTCACCGAGTACGAAGCACGCGAGAAGGCGCGGAAGGTGCTGCAAGGTATGCGCGAGGGTATTGACCCGCGCGACGTGAAGAAGGCGGACGAAGCAGCCAAGGTGACGCTGCGGCAGGTCGCGGACGCATACATGGGGCGACCGGGCAAGCTCAAGGACAGCAGCAAGAGCGAGATTGAGCGGCATGTGACCACGACCTTCAAGGCGTGGGAACACAAGCCCGTCGCCGGTATTACCGAGGACGACTGCCGCAAGCGTTACCGCGAGATGCTGACGAAGGGACTACGCGGCGACCGTGACGGCGGTTCGCCGGGGCAAGCGAATCAGGCGTTCAGCGTGTTGCGCGCCCTCATCAACTATGCCGGTCGGCAGTACAAGAAGCACGACGGCACACCGCTGGTGCTGCACAACCCGGTCGCGGCGCTGAAAGACGATTGGGTCGAACTGAAACCGCGTACCAGCCGCATCCCCGATAACAAGGTCGGCGCGGTGTGGCACATGCTCACGCTGGCACGCGCCAACGCCTACAACCGCGATACGTGGTCAAGCATCGACCTCGTTATGTTCCTGATACTGACCGGGGCGCGCATTGGTGAAGCGTCCGCGCTGACGTGGGACAGGGTCAGCATTGACGACAACGACCCGGCGAACTGCTGGTGGCACATACCCGACCCGAAGAACAGGAACCCGGTATATCTGCCTCTGTCGTCTCAGGCGGTTGAACTGCTCAAGACGCGCCAGCGCATCGAGGGCAACCCGCATGTCTTCCCGTCCTGGGGCGACACAGGCCATATCAAAGACCCGCGCGACATGATGAAGAAGGTCAGCGACGTTGCAGGCACCAAGATCACGCCGCACGACCTCCGCCGAACGATGACCACAATCGGCATCGCCAACTGCGGGATTGATTTCTACAAGGTGGAGCTTCTCACGAACCATATTCCGAACGGCAACGTGACGGCGCGGCACTACCTCGAAACGTCACGCCTGCAATATCTCCAGCCCGAAGCGCAGCGCATCGCTGACTGGATAGAGAAGCAGGGCAAGCTCGCGGAGGCAATCGCCAAGGGTGAAAACGTGGTGCCGCTCCGTGCTTGATTTACGGGCTTGCCCCGAAATATCAAAGCAATACATCACGTTGCAAAGGCTGCACAAGCTCAGTAAAGTAGCAGCCAACACACCTCGCCTTTCCGTCACTTCGCGCAATGCGTCGGGACGCGATCAACGAAAAGTGCTGCATGGGCAGACGGCGGGCAACTGGCATCGGTAACGCGATGCAGTTCGCCTACCGACTGCCCTTTTTGCATCTGCACGTCGGTGGGCTTGCTGAGAGGCACTGCCCATGCAAACCGAAAGCCTGTCCTTCGAGCAGCTTTGCGAGCTGTTCAACTACACCCCGAAGAACCGCCCCCTGAGCAGCCGTGAAGCGGCGGAGATTCTGCACTTCCAGCCCAACACGCTTGAGCAGAAGCGCCTAGCGGGCACTGGTCCCCGCTACTTCCAGCCCGACGGCTGCCGCCGCGTCTATTACTCCGAACGCGACGTTCTTTTCTGGCTCGCCTCCGGCGCACGCACCAGCACCAGCCAGCGCCCAGACCACGTTGCACTGACCCGCGCGCCGTGGCTGCCCGCCGAACAGCAAACCTCATAACTGGCGGTCGTGCATGCGCAAACAGAACGCAACCAAGGCATGCGCGCCTGTTGGGCTGTTGCCGTCTAGCCCACTTGCAGCCAATCAAGAAAAAAGCCGTCGGGTCAGGACGGCTTTGAAGAGAGGAAACAACTGATGGACGAACACACTGTAGGACATGCCTGTTCAGGCATGTTGGATAACTCGCAGGATGATCTCAATGCAGAGCTTGCGCATTGGACAGAGGTGCAGGCCGACGCTGTACGGGAATGCAACGCTCGCCAAGGGGGTAGCACTGGCGCGGTGCCGATCATGGCCCCAGCCGCCGCGCAGCCGCCCGCGCCCCCCTTTGGGTGGCCACCCGGTGTAGCAGGCAGGCTCGCTCGGTGCCTGTACTTCGGAAGTTACTCCCCGGTGCCAGAGGTTGCAGTGACAGCAACGGTCGCTCTTCTCGCCGGAGTGTGCGGGCGAGCCTACCGCACCTACACCGATATGGACTTGGCGCTTTACATCATCCTTGTGGCGCAAAGCGGTATCGGGAAGGATGCTATTCACTCAGGGATTCCCACATTGTTGCGAATGGGCGAGGTGCCACAGGCAGCGCTATTCCTTCGTGCCACAGACTTTGTGAGTGGAGAAGCGCTACATAAGAGTCTCTTGGAATCACCGGGGTTCCTTAACCTGCAAGGGGAGTTCGGGCGGAAGCTCAAGCGCATGTCGAACCCGAGCGATACACCAATGCAGCAGTTCCGCACGGTAATGACTAATGCCTATGGCAAGCAGTTTCTTGAGGGGAAGACCTATAGCAACGCTGATAAAAACATGCTGGGGGTTGAATGGCCCGCGCTGTCCTTCCTCGGTGAAACAACCCCAGGCACATTTCTTCAGTGCCTGACCCCGGACATGATGGAGGACGGTTTCATGTCACGCTTCCTCGTCGTCTCGTACAAAGGCATCAAGCCCGAGCCGAACGAGGTTCGGGTCTATGACCTCGCTCCCGATGATACGGCGGCACTGAAAGGACTGCTGTTTCAGGCGGTGAAGTATCAAAGCCCAATCAACACGCCACCCGCGTGCGTGGTCAATCCTACGCCAGACGCCTACGACAAGCTCAAGCGGTTTGAATTGCAGTGCAATGAAAGCCTGAACGCGACCGACGACGAAGCAGAGCGGCAGGTCTGGAACCGCGCGCCCCTCAAGGCCATGAAAATTGCATGCTTGCTTGCGGTGGCTGATAACTTTGCAGTGCCCATGGTCAATATCGGGCACGTCGCGTGGGCGCTGAGTCTTGTACGGGCGGACATCGATGTATTCCAATCACGCCAAAAGAGCGGCGACATTGGCACCGATGACCACGCACGGTTCATGAAGATGGTGGCGATCCTACGCGACTACCTGAGGAACCCCGTAAAGGCCAGCTACAAAGTGCCTGCGGAAATGCAGGAGAACAGCATCATTCCCCATTCGTATATTCAGATTCGCATCGGTAAGAACTTGGCCTGCTTCAACAGCTACCGGCAGGGGCAAAAGATGGCGATTGACCACACCATCCGCAGCCTCATGGACGGCGGGTATTTGATGGAAGCGGATAAGCTCAAAGTAGCCGAGGCGTATAACTACCATGGGCGAGCGTACAGAATCTTGCGCCTGCCGAACTGATGTGGCCCGGTCATTAAACTAATGGCCGGGCATTTCACCGACATCCCTTGTGCAGCAAGCAGTTAGCAATGAAATTAATTTTTTAATGCTTTAATCAGTACCCCCCACTAAATGCCACTTTGCTTGCTGGGGGCCTGACAAATAAATCATTAAAGCTGCATCAGTTCAGCCCGAACGCCAAACGATGAATACGGCGGTCGGCAGCATGCAAGCCCAACAGGCGCTTCAATGTCGCTGGCATGTGGTTAGCTCGCTCTAGCCTATTCGTAGCGACGGCGACCCATCCAAGCAAAAAGTCGCGGCATGCCGCCTTGCACGTTGCCGCCAATACCCCAGCACCGAACAGCCCGTGATCGCGGCCTACGCGGCCCGTGCGTGGCCTGCTGCCGTATAACTACGCGCCGCGCCTGAGCCGCAACTGGTAGTAGAAGCCCGCACGGCGACGCTTCTTAGGAAAAAGCGTGGCCATCATGCGTCCCCATTGGGTCTCCGTCGCCAACTCTTGGACGGACTCCGCTCGCTGGCCGCGATT
The DNA here is from genome assembly GCA_964350905.1 of uncultured Thiobacillus sp. Taxonomy (GTDB): domain Bacteria; phylum Pseudomonadota; class Gammaproteobacteria; order Burkholderiales; family Thiobacillaceae; genus Thiobacillus. The sequence goes on from CAYGMS010000097.1 coordinate 4,221, forward strand.
GCGTCCATAGGTCTTGGCGTGGCGGAGGTAGCTTTCATAAAGGATTCGCGCTTGCGTCCATTCGGATGGCTCTTTCGCTGTCACCACGCAACAGCTCACCCAATCGTCGAAAGCATCGGTGCGAACTGCCTGCGCCAATTCTTCCACCTTCTTGCGCGCGGCCTTGAGCTTGGTGAAGTTGCCTTGACGCTTCTTTTCATCAGGCGGTGGGATGGGTTCATTGTTACCTTCTTCCCACGGTGGCAGGGCTTTCCGTATCGCCTCAATGTTGGCACGCAATTCCGGCGACAGCTTCTGAAGGTCATCATCTACACGCTGCCTATCCTTCAACGGTCGTGAGCCGGGGCGCGGTTTTGGTCGTGGAGGTTTATACGGTTTAAAGTCGGTCATGCGATGTAGGGTGTGTATAGTTAAACCATGCACACCATACATCACGGACGCACAAACGAAAAGCGCCCCATCCGGGGCGCTTCTAAGTGGGTCAGAGGTATTAGGCAGCAGCTGGGACACGTCCGCTGATGCCATTGAAGCGACGCCAGCCATAGAGTTCGATCAGAGCGTTGTTCTCGTTCCAACCCTTCTCAGCGACTACCGGCTTCAACTCCTTCGGCGTCTTGTTGCCGTACTGGTCGAGGTATTCCCACACCTCCAAGCACTTGCCCGGGCCGGGACGCTTCACGCCGTTCTGCTCGACGCGCTCCACCTTCGGGGCGGCTTCCTTCTTCGGCTTGCCTGTGGTCACAACAGCTTCGGCGGCAGCGGGTGCCGGTGCTTCCATCGCCTTCCAGCCGAAGCGCACCTCGTCGCCATTCTTATGCACGGTGATTTCCACCAGTTCAGCGGGCACCCCTGCTGCAACACCAGCGCGTCGGGCGTTCTCGCGTTTCGTGTAGGTCTTGGCTTCCATGTCGTTGCTCCTGTGCGGGTTGTAGATGGGGCAACGCTAAGACGCATCTCCGAGACTCGGCAACGACTTTTTGGACTGACGCGGAAGGCTGTTGATATGCCGCGTGATACCAGAACGACAAATATGCAGTTAGTTGTTCTGCGCTTGTTTTAGAACTGCAAGGCATTGTTTTTACTTTGTTTCCGCTTGCGGACCTTCGCTTGATAGTCCTACCGTTTTGCACATGCGCAGCCGCGCCGCCATTTATCAAGGAGTTTGCACCATGACAGACAACGTTGATGCCCGTATCACGCCTTCACTGCACCCCGATAACGTCAAATCCATTGACGGGTTCGACGAACAGACTGCGCCGTACCTCGCGCCGACCATGACCGCGTTCAGTACCGCCTACGAAGGCATCCGCGCCGTCAATGAGGCGCGAGAGAAGGCCAAGACCAACCCGACGTGGAATGAAGCAATGCAGATCATCCACACGGATGACTTTGCACAGAAGCATCTAGCCCGCATCACCAAGGGCTTTGATGTGACCCGCTCCAACCTGGAGAAGTGCATTGCGATGCTGGAGCAGCAGCTCACCACGCCCATTGAATCGAAGGCGGCAGCAAGTATCAGCGCCGAAATTCGTTCCTATGCGAAGAACCTGACGACCGAAGAGCGCCACAAGTTTTTGCAGCAGGCAATCGACGCTGGCGACGAAAAAACTGTGTCAGCAATTTGCGGCGCGCCCGCATACCTGTCAGGTCTCGATGCCAATTTCCAGCAACTCTATGTCCGCTTCTGGAACGAGCGCACGTCGCCTGAGCTGGCACAGCGCCTCAAGGCAATGAAGGGCGCAAAGCAGATGATCGAAGAGCGCGCGGGACTGGTGTTTGAGTCCATGACGCGAGCTGTAGGCGCGCCCCCACACAAGGCCGCCGCTCTTCGGAAAGCCAAAACCGAGTCTGAGCAAGCCTTCGTCCTCAAGGACATTGGCTAACGCTGCTGATTCTCTGCAAACAACAGGAAACGATCAAATGACAGAGACAGTTCAGCCTGAATGGTTGCAGGGCTTCACTCCGCAACCCAACAAGCCGCCCAAGGGCTGGCAACCCGGCCAGTCGGGAAATCCGAAAGGCAGGCCGGTTGGCTCGCGGAACCGAAAGACGCAACTCGCAGAAGAATTGCAGAAGGACGGTTCCGACCTTGCGCGAGTCATCAAGGAGGCAGCGCTTGCAGGCGACACCAGCGCCATGAACCTGTGGGCGCAACGACTTGAGCCGCCGCTGCGTGCGCGTGCTGCTGCTGTGGAGTTTGAGCTTGACCCTGACAAGCCCCTGCACGAGCAGGCTAATCAGGTACTCGTCGCGGTGTCTGAGGGGCGAGTTGATCCCGAAACCGGACGCATGCTGATTGACTGCATCCAGTCGGTTGCGGGCATCCGCGCCGTTGATGAACTGGAAGCGCGCCTTATCGCGCTCGAGGAAAAGAACCAATGAGCATTTTCGACACCGACAGCATTCCGCAGTGTGGCTGGGCGCGGCCAAAGATCGAACGCCCGATAGACACCCCACAGGGGCAAGCCGATCTAAAGCTGATCGTCAATGCCTGCTATGAGGCGATTTTGAAGAGCGACGACCCCGCAGTGCGCTATCAGGCCGCGCGGCTGTTGCAAGCAATCGGCCCGATGAAAGGAACGCTGCAATGAAGAACCTGCACACCGACTTGAAGGAAAACGGCCCGGTCAAAAACTCACCCACTCCCGACGACCTGCAACAGATGCAGCAGCGCCGTATTGAGGCGCATGCAGAGCGGCAAACCATGTCCAGCTTGAACCTGCTTCGTGCTTTCAAGCTGGGTGACGCGCTGCGCGAGTCGCGGGAGTAACCACATGGCCGACACGCGGGGCATGCTGGCACGGTTGCGCAAGTTGGAGCGGGGCAACGAGCCGCCTCTGTTCAAGTTCATTGGCTCGCCGGAAGAGTTTGAAGCACATGCGCAGACAGGCATCGCGGCAGGTCGCTACGATCCGCGCGACATGCCACTTGTGCTGAAGGCTATCCGGCGTTGGCTGATCGATTGGGTCTAGATATGCTACAGATCGCCAGACGTTTCCTTCTTGCTCGATTGCGCCGCACGGTCTGCACGTGAGCTGAAATAGACGGTTGATTCTTCGGTATTGCCAGCATACTTGCTGACAGACAGCTTCTGTCCATCAGCCCCATTCCAAACCGTATCTACCTGAGTGAATGCCGCGCCAAAGCCGTTCTGCACGCCGTAACGCTTTACCGCTGATGGCTTGCCGTACTTCTTGGTCAATTCCGTAAGAACGGTTTCATATGCGTAATTGCTGATTGTGAGCCATACACGCTCCAATCTTCCGCCAGAACCGATCACAACATTGGCAGCAGCCTTTTCGCCTGCAATGGTTGTTCGTCCATTGCAAACCTGCTTGCCCTGATGGCCTGCACCACACTTTACGGCGTTGTCGTGGTGAAGCTTTTGCCAAAACTCGTCACAAGGTTTCCCGGCTTGCTCACAGGCCACCTTGAGGCTTTCGATGACCTGATCCGGCATCACTAATGAATCAAGAGCCAATCCTTTGAACTCAAAGTCTGCCGCACTGGCAGGGGAACCCCATGCCAGTCCCAGACAAAGCAAAATTGCTGTTCTCATCATCGCATCGCCCATTTTGATGCTTATAGGC
>CAYGMS010000098.1:0-7800 GCA_964350905.1 uncultured Thiobacillus sp.
GTCACCCCGGCGAAAGCCGGGGTCTAGCACCTTGATTTAACTGGATTCCGGCTTTCGCCGGAATGACGAATCGCGAATAAATTAGTGGTGACGGGCCTTGCGTCTTGCCCAAGATAGGCCCGCAACTACCACAGCATCACTATCATCAAAAGCAGCGCCCAGGCAATGAGACCTGCGCCAATGACCACCTGCACGATGGCAGCGGCGGTCACATCCTCAAGCGTGTGGCACAAGCCCTCGATACCGTGGTAGATGATCCCGCAGGAAAGCCCCAGTGCCGCGAGCGAAAGCCCCGCGTTGAATGCGAGGCTGGGAACCAGGAGCCCGAGTGACGAAAACCAGAGAGGAATCGGGGCGATGGCCGCCAACAGATAGGCATCGTGGTAATCGATCTTCAACCGGTTGCTCTCGGCAACCTGCTTGATCAACCAGCCCATCCCCAGAAAGGTCAGCATCTCGGCGAGAAAAAAGACCACCGCGATCTCGCCCCAGGCTTTGCCTGCAGCGCCCTGGAAAAACGCTTCGGGATAGTTCGTGCCTGCGTAATACAGCATGGCCGGCGGCAGCAACGACAGCGGCAGGACAATGAAGGCGAACACCTTGAGCAGCCCGGGATGGATTTTCTCCAGTTCGGGCCAGCCTTGCGTGGTGGAAAATGGCAATTTGGAAAGGGAAACAAGGTTCATGGCATTTCTCCTGTTTAATCTGGCATCGTTAACATCCGTCTGTTCATCATGGCAAAATATATATCATGCCATGATGTTTTTTTAGGTCATAGATCAACCCATGTCAAGAATTGATTCCAGCAAGCCACATCTTCTTGAGAAAGCCGAATATGAGCGGATATCCCGCTTCCGCTATCGCCTGCGTCGTTTTTTGCGTATCAGCGAGAAATTGTGCAAAGACCAGGGGCTGACCCCCTTGCAGTATCAGTTGCTCCTGCACGTGAAGGGGTTCCCGGACCGGGACTGGGCCACCATCGGCGAACTGGCGGAACGTTTGCAGGCGCAACACAACGGGGTGGTTGCCCTGATCGACCGCTGCGAAAAGCTGGATTTGGTGGCGCGCAATCCCGGCCGGCATGACCGGCGCGTGGTGGAAGTCCACCTGCGCCCCAAGGGAGAAGAGACGCTGGCCAGAATTGCCGCCCAGCACCAGGATGAGCTGCAGCGGTTTATGGGGACGTTTGCCCAGGCGGGCGCCGCCACCATCCCGTAACAATCAAGCCCAAAACACCGCCAGACGCAATGTCGCGACCTTTCTCCCAGCCCTCGTCCCTGCTTGAGCATGACAACTGAACTGCTGTTGCTGTTCATTGCGGGGGTGGGCGGCGGCGTACTTAATTCCATTGCGGGGGGCGGCAGTTTTATTACTTTCCCGGCATTGCTGTTGGTGGGGGTCGCGCCGATCAGTGCCAATGCAAGCAATACTTTTGCCTCGTGCGCCGGCTATCTCAGCGGATCGTATGCGCTGCGAAAAGACCTTTACGCCTACCGGGCAGAATTGCCACGTATCGTTCTGATCAGCCTGATGGGTGGCATGGCCGGTGCCTGGTTGCTGCTGCAGACACCGGAAGCACGGTTTCGCCAGGCGATCCCGTGGCTGCTCTTGTTCGCAACGCTGCTGTTTGTTTTTGGCGGCAAGCTTAATCAAGCCCTGAAAAAGCTGGCCACCCGTCATCGCCATGCCTCTTCGCTTGGGGTCTTGTCGTTGATGCTGCTGCTCCTGGGGGTCAGCATTTATGGCGGCTTCTTCAATGCCGGGCTCGGCATTATTACCCTGAGCTATCTGGCACTCGCCGGCCATACCAACATCAACACCATGAATGGCCTCAAGCTGCTGGTCTCGGCCGTTGTCTCACTGATTGCGATTGTGCTTTTTATCTACCATGGCGTGATCGCCTGGTACGAAGGAAGTGTTGTGCTGACAGGCACCCTGCTGGGCGGTTATGTCGCAGCGCATCTCTCGCGCCATCTGCCGCAGCACTATGTCAGAAACTTTGTCGTCATCGCCAGCACGGGCATAACGCTTTACTTCTTCTACGACATCTATAAGTGACTGCGCAGGCTGACGTCCCGGGGATTCCCGTTCAGGCGTTTGCAGCACTGCCCAGCGCCCGCGCCCGCAATTGTCCGCAACCGCCCTCCACGTCCTGTCCGGCGGAGTGGCGCAGCTTGGTGAGCACGCCGCGCAGGTGCAGACGGCGCGCCATCTCGGCCGCGCGCTCCCAGCTCGGGCGGCGGTAGTCGAAGCCGTCAACACCTTCGACGCTGTTGTAGGGAATCAGGTTCATCACCGCGTATTTGTCGGCCAGCAGGCGTGCGATGCCTTCCAGTTCGGCCTCGGTGTCGTTAATCCCTTCGAGCAGCGTCCACTGGTATTGAACCGGATAGCCCGTGCGGCGGGCATACGCCTCGCCCAGCTCGACCAGTTCATCCGGCGCAATGTCCGGCGCTTTCGGCAGCAGGCGGCGGCGCAGGGCAGCATCGGTGGTGTGCAGGGAGAGCGCCAGCGCAGGCTTTACCGTGGACTGCGGCAGGCGCGCGAACACGCGCCGGTCGCCAACGGTGGAGAAAACCAGATTCTTGTGGCCGATGCCGCCTTCCACACCCAGCAGATCGATGGCGTCCAGCACGTTGTCCAGATTGTGGGCCGGCTCGCCCATGCCCATGAACACTACCTTCTTCACCGGGCGACGGCTGCGCGCCAGCACCACCTGGGCGACGATCTCCGCGCTGGAGAGCTGGCGCAGCAAACCGGCGCGGCCGGTCATGCAGAACACGCAGCCCACTGCACAACCCACCTGGGTCGACACGCACAGGCCGTCGCGCGGCAACAGCACGCTTTCCACCGTCTGGCCGTCGGCCAGTTGCACCAGCAATCGGGCCGAGCCATCCTCACCGGCGTGCTCGGAATGCACCCGCGCCAGGCCGCGCAATTCATCGAACAAGCCCGGCAAATGATTGCGCAAGCTCAGCGGTAGAAAGTCTTCGGCGCGCCGCCGCTTGGTGTCGAGCGAGCGTCCCTGAACCCACGCCCGCAGCACGCGCCCCTCATGACAGGGGGCCGCGCCCAGATCGCGTAGACGTTGTCGAAGTTGGGGGAGTCGCATGGCGGGCGGGATGGTAGCACGAGGGCTGCGGATGGCAGGGGAAACACCCTGCATGCGCCCCGTCGATCAGGCCTTTCGGTTTGACCTGGCCACTCCGGCATTGCTCGAACTCGCCTTCGGCCAGTCCACGGCACACCACTCACTGATCGCAGGCCATCAGCAGGATCCCCGGGGGGCCTATCCGTGACGGAGAAAAACAGGATCCCCTGCTATTTCCCCCTGTTTTCCACGTTCCAGCCCATAGCGGCCCAAAGGCCCGGTCTACTCAGATCACGCCCTGCGCCAGCATGGCGTCGGCCACCTTGATGAAGCCGGCCAGGTTAGCGCCATCGACGTAGCTGACGCTGCCGTCTTCGCGCTGCCCGTGTTGCAGGCAGGTCTGATGGATGCCCTGCATGATGACAAGCAGTCGGGCGTCCACTTCTTCACGCGGCCATGACAGGCGCATGGCGTTCTGGCTCATTTCCAGGCCCGAGGTGGCGACGCCGCCGGCATTGCTGGCCTTGCTGGGGGCATACAGAATGCGGTGTTTATCGAACAGGCGGGCGGCTTCGGCGGTGGTGGGCATGTTGGCGCCTTCGGCCACCGCAATCAGGCCGTTCTTGATCAGCATCATCGCGTCGTTATCATTGAGTTCGTTCTGGGTGGCGCAAGGCAGCGCCACATCCATCGGCACGCTCCAGGGGCGCATGCCGGCATGGAACTCGGCACCGACGCGCTCCGCATATTCGCTCACGCGGCCGTGAAGGTGATTCTTCACCTCCATCAATTCGGCGAGCTTTTCCGGCGTGAAGCCGGCGTCGTCCACCACCGTGCCGCTCGAGTCCGATACCGTGACAACCTTCGCGCCCAGGGCGATGGCTTTTTCAATCACGAACTGGGCCACGTTGCCCGCGCCGGAGACGCCGACCCGCAGATTCTCGATCGAACGACCGGCATGCTTGAGCATTTCGTCGGCGAAGTAGACCGCGCCGTAACCCGTGGCTTCCGGGCGAACGAGCGAGCCGCCGTAGCTCAGGCCCTTGCCGGTGAAGACGCAATCGGCGCGGTTGGTCAGTTTCTTCACCATGCCGGCCATGAAACCGACCTCGCGCGCGCCAACACCGATGTCACCGGCCGGCACGTCAGTCTGGGAACCGATGTGGCGATACAGCTCGGTGATGAAGGCCTGGCAAAAACGCATGACCTCGCCGGGGCTCTTGCCCTTGGGGTCGAAATCCGCGCCGCCCTTGCCGCCGCCCATGGGCAGCGTGGTCAAGGCGTTCTTCAGGGTCTGTTCGAAGGCCAGAAATTTGAGGATGGACAGGTTGACCGAGGGGTGAAAGCGCATCCCGCCCTTGTAGGGGCCGATGGCCATGCTGTGCTGGATGCGGTAGCCACGGTTGACCTGGACCTCACCATGGTCGTCGACCCACGATACCCGGAAGATGAGGATCCGCTCCGGTTCAATCAGGCGGTCCAGCAGTCCGTGCTCGGCGTACTTCGGGTTCTGCGACACGAACGGCCACAGGCTCTCGACGACTTCGGTCACAGCTTGCAGGTACTCCGGCTGGCCAGGGTTGTGCTCGGCGGCGCGGCGGAGGAATTCGTGCGGGTTCTCGTATTTCATGATGCGTTGGCTCTAGGGTTTAGACAGGGGAAAAGCGAGACTGTATCACCCCTTGCAGCGTGGAGCGCGCCTGATACCGGTTCCGCGCGCATGCTGCAGCGCGCCGGGTATCTGGCGGGGTGTTCACCCGTCGCTGGGCCGCCACACGCTGGTATAAAAGGACCAGGAACGGAGGGGTACTTGATTAACCTGTCCGAAGAACCCGGGCCGGCTCAATCTGGTTCATGCGTTTCGCAGCTAAAGCCTCCCCACCCGTGTCGAACTCGACACGGGCCAGACGGCAAACTCTGCGAAGTGTTTTTGACCGATTCCTGTCGCCCCTTTTTGCAGATAAAGCGCCCAGGCCCAATCGGGTTCATACAGACTGGTGGTGGACGACCAGTAGGTATCCCGAAGATCGGCAAAGGGGTGGGCGCAAGGCAGCGCCGGGCTGTGCGCGGCACAGTCGACAAGGCTTTCAAGCTCGTTGATGGTCGGCAAGCGCCACACAACGTCCGACTGTCCGGCGTTCAATTGGCGGACGGCCGACAACGCGTCGCGCCACTTGACGGGGCGTGAGGTGAGATTGGCAGCGTGTCGCCAAAGCAAGCCGCTTACGCGATCGACCACGCCCTGTTGAAGAGTCTCGAAACGTGGCTCAGGCCATTTGGCGCCGTAGCGATATTCCCCATCCTGTCCGGTCCCCTGGCAGGGAATCTCCTGGCCTCGCGCGTCATAACACCGTATTTGTCCTGTTTCGGGAATCACGTCAGAACCGGCGCCACACACCGGCCACAGCATGAAGGACTGATCCTTGCCGCCATAGAACATCCGTGCTCCGTCCAGCGCAACATACCAGGCATGCGCAGGGCTGATGGCCGCGGTGGTCGAGCTCCAATACCAGCCGTTGAATACTCGAGTAAACGGATGTGCCTCAGGCAGTGCCGGCTTTTTTGTCTGGAAGCTCAGCAGGCTTCGCAATTCACGCCGATTCGGCAAGCGCCAGTCCTGTCTGCCGAGGTGACGTTCCTGGTTGAGCCTGGCCACGAAATCGAGCGACTCCTGCCACGTCAGCGGGAATTCGGCCATGCTGGCATCCATGCTCCAGCTCAGACCCGTTAACGTGTCTAAAACGACCTGGTTCTGAATGAAAAATCTTGGCTGCGGCCAGGGGATTCCCACATCAAACGAGGCGTCCTGTCCGGACCCGATGCAAGGCATTTCGAGTCCGTCGTCGCCGTGGCATGTCCGCTGGCCCGTGGATAGATAACGATTGGGGGACATTGTTGAAAAGCAGCCTCGAGGAAAACCCAAGTTAGCCGACCCACGTTAGATCGGGCATTTTTTCAATTTTATGTGCACAGCGCCCTGGGCGCTTAAGTCCCTGGAATCCCGAAAGACGGAAACCAGGGATGGTCACGGAGTTCCTTCGTCGCACGCACCTTCTCCCCCACCTTCAACTTGCTGCCGTCCACCATCTGCACATCGATTGTTGCCCCGACCACCTCCGAGACATCGGCGGTATACCGGGTTTCCGACTTGATCGACAGCCTGAAAAACGGGCGCCCCTTCTCGACCACAAGCAGGCTGCCAAAACTGGCGGGGCCGGCATTGCGGTGCGGGTGGCACTGCGCTGTGAATATTTCCCCCAGGGCCATTCTCCCCGCACAAAACGACTCGCAATCCGAGCTCGACAGGCACGCCTTGCCGCCATCCGCAGCAGGCAACGAACAATAGTCCGGGGTGCGTATCCCCCGCTTCATCAACGCGGTCGGCGGCGTGTTTTGTCCAGGCCGCCAGGTTCCGCCCATCGCGTCACAAATCAATTTCGATGATGGGGAAGAGAGAAAGGACCGGCTGGCCACCAGCGCGGCGATCCTGGCCTGCGTTTGTTTGGCTTCAACTATTTTCTGTTTGGGTACAACGACCAGCCCCCACCATGCCCCGACCGCCGCCATGGCAAGGGCAATGATCGACACAAGCGTGACCACGCGGGTGGACCCTTTTTGATTGGCAGGCATGGCAGAAAGATGGCGTGGATGAATAGTGTGGGGAAATGGCGTCTGAGCTGGCTCGGGTTTCTCATTTATTCTTCTGGGCAAAAAGAGCCAGGGTAACGCTGATTAGTTCGTCACCCCGGCGAAAGCTGAGGTCCAGCACCTTGATTTAACTGGATTCCGGCCTTCGCCGGAATGACGAATCGCGAATAAATCAGCGTTTTCTAGGGCTCAATGACGAAAGAATCTTCTTCAGTAATTCTGCCAACAAAATAATTCAAAAGCAGCTTGTGCTCCCGGGATAAATTCTCGAATGACAAGCCGATCTTGCGCCCATCATAGTCCGCGAGGTTGTTGTGACGAAGCTTGGCCACAATATTGATATTGGAGTGCACGTCATCAAATTTGATTGGGAATGCCAGATCGAAAAGGCTGCCAATCACCCCCAGGGAACGTGGCGATAAAATCATGGCGCCGGCAGCGCTTAAATCGACGATCGAGACCTCAACCGGATTGTTCTGACCAGCGGGCGAAATTGTTGCAGGCAAAGCGGTTTTCATGCGCATCGATTTGCGCACCTCTTTGGCTTGTACTGTGGCCGGGTAGGCAAAGAGCACATGGGCAAAGGGTGCCTTAAAGACATTCAAGGCCGGCGCAGTGAAGGAGAAATCGGTCTGGCCCGTAAAGCCTTGAATCAAATACTCTTCGCCAATGATGATTTCCGTCTTGAGGCTATCCATGCCGCTTGGCGTCAACATCACGCCTTTGCCTTCGATAGCCGCAATAAATTGCGCTTCATGCACCGGTGCGCCCTCGCGCATTCTCTGCATCTGCAGAAAAAGGCCCGGACGTAACCGCAATGTTTTCAGGCTGACTTCACGCAACTCACCACTATTCAAATCATCAGGCATCAGGCACCTCTTTAAACGCGATTAAACAGAAGGCATGCAACACATGCGCACCTTATCCAAACTTTGTAGTGCAAGGGGAGATCTTGGGTCATTACAAACCTGATCCCTTTAATCGGCGGTTTCTGATCAAGCTTGAGCAGCCTGACGACTTCGAGCTTGAATTCTTTGGCGTAACGCGTGTGGATACGCTGG
>CAYGMS010000099.1:0-7580 GCA_964350905.1 uncultured Thiobacillus sp.
GGTGAAAAGATGTTGGCGCTCACCGTATTCGACGGCCAGACCCTGATGGTGGAAGGCGCCGCAAAGGGCAAACGCAGCGGCAAGCTGAAACTGTCGGGCGAGAACCTGGAGCGCTACCGGGTCCACCGAGCGAAGAAAGGCAGCCTCCTCGAAAAAGGAATGGTGGCGAGCAGGCTGTGGACAGAATGATCTGTCTTGTCGACAGATACGCATGCCCGGAGCTGGGCGTGCGTCCTGGGCAGCCGCGCCGGGCTTTTCTTACGATTAAATCGAATGGCTCATGACAGTGGACCCACATGAATATTGATACCCCCGAATCCAGCCGCAAGGCACAGATCGACGCACTGCTGCTCAAACTCCCTGGCGTCAGCGCACGGAAAATCAGCGGCCTGAATGCCTACTTCGTGAACGACAAGATGTTTGCCTGCATCAGCGGTCGCGGCGTCGGGCTGCGCCTGCCCGCCGCAACCGCGACCGAACTGCAGTTCTCAAGGGGTGACGTCGTCCCGTTTCAACCCGGCGGTATGACCAGCACAAGGGAATGGGTACAGATCGACCGCGCCGAGGCAGCTGAGTATGAGCAAGATCTCGCGTTGTTTCAGACCTCGCTCGAGTTCGTGAAAGCCGCCCGGACCCGCTAATTTGGCGGCGTCGCCTCCGTTTACTTGCTATCAGCGACCCAAACGCCATCCCAGTCTGCGGCCGGCGAGGCGAACCGAAAGGCGGCGACTCGGGCCAGAAAAACTTGGCTGGGGCCATCGGCCGGAACGATCTGCTGGCAGATTTCAAAGTGCGCTTGCGCGGTGTCCCAGTCCGACGAGCGATAGGCGGCCAGGCCGCGCTCGAATTCCGCCACCAGTTCGCGCTGGGCGGCGGTCAGGTCCTGTTCGTAGCCCAGTAGCTCGTACACCCGAACCGGAATGGTCTTGCCGACGACCTGCAGGCTGTCGACCTCGCGAAAAATCAACTGGTTGCTGGCCTGCCGCCGGGTTTCTGCAGCAACCAGAATACGGGTGCCATACAGCTTGCATTAAATATGCGATGCAACAATAACTCGCCGAAAGCAGACAGTCTGGCGATGACGGAAACACTTTGCATGTTTTCGCCAACTGCCATCGAAAGCGTGCCGCAAGCCAGCGGCTCAGCGGTCTTTGCTCAAACTCGTCTTGACCCGCGCGCCGTCTACGACCAGGTCCGACGGGAACACGATCACCCGTTCGTCGGGTTTGATGCCCGACACCACCTCGGCGAACTCCGCATTGCGATGACCGATCTCGAGCTTGCGCAGGCGCGCGCGGCCGTCCTCGATCACGAAAGCCTGCCAGGCCGCGGTGCGGCGGAACAGTGCGCTGCTGGGAATCTGCAACACGTTCATTCCGGTCCAGGTCACGATCGCGGCTTCGATCCGGTATCCAGCGCCGAGCGTCGGCGGCGGGTCGGTCGGATCGCCAATCACGTTGACGCGTTGCTCTTCCACGCCCAGGGCCGAGATTTTGGTGAAAGCATTGGGTTCAACATAGCGGACTTTGCCCGTCAGTGTCGTTGGCCCGCCCCAGCCGGTGATCAGGATCGAATCGCCGCTTTGAATCTGGGTCGCATCCTGGGTCAGCACGTCCACCACCAGTTCCAGCGCCTCGCCCTCGCTCAGATCAAATAGCGGGCTGCCGGCCTCGACCACACGCTCGCTCTCTTCGATCACCTTCAGCACCCGTCCACTGACCGGCGCGCGGATGGTGATCGCGCCGGCGTCACCCGCGCCGGTGCCCGCGCCCAGCAGGCGTGATCGCGCGCTCTCTACCTCGGCCGCGGTTGCGGCAAGCGCAGCCTGGGCGCCACCCAGACGGGCCTCAGCCGCCTGCGCAGCCTGCAGGAAGATGTCGAGGGCTTCTGCGCTGATGAATCCCTTATGGGACAACTCGGTGCGACGGGCGGCCTCGCTTTTGGCAATCCGGTAATCGCTGGCCGCTTCCGCGCGGGCCGCGCTGGCCTGACGTTGGCGCGCCTGCGCTGCCGCAAGCTCCGCGCGCGCCGTTGCCAGAGAGCGTGCATCCGTCGGCGGCGGTGCAATCCTGGCGAGCACTTCGCCGCGCTCGACCCGATCTCCGGCAATGAAGTGGGTGCGCAGCAGCCGGCCGCTGATCGGGGCGGCGACCGTGTAGCGTAACTTGGCACGCGTTTGGCCTTGCTCCTCGACCGTGACCGACAATGGACCACGTTGCGCCGTTGCGGTCTCGACATCGACCACGGTGGGTTGCAGGAGCAGCGCGGCGAGTGCAATCACCGCGACCGTGACGCCTCCGAGGATCAGCCCCTTTTTCCAGTTGATTTTTCTGGATCCGGTTGATTTAGAGGTGCCGGAATGGTCGTTCGAGGCACTGGTTTTTTTGGATTTGTCGTTCATGGCAGGTCACTCGCGGGTTTTGAGTACGGCGATAAGGTCGAGGTGGTTGATCCGGCGCTGGACCAGGGCTGCACTGGCCACGGCAGCGACGATCGTGATCGCCGCCGCCACGAAATAGGTCTGGAAATTGACCACGAACGGGATTCGGTACGTATCGTTCTGCATGGCCGTCACCACCCCGTAGGACAGCCCATAGCCCAATAACCAGCCGATCGGGATCGCCGTCAGGGTGATCAAGGCCTGCTCGCCCAGCAACAGGATCGAGACCTCGCGCCGGCGAAACCCCATCACCCGCAGGCTGGCCAGTTCGCGCCCGCGCTCGGACAGCGAGATGCGCGCCCCGTTGTAGATCACGGCCACGGCGATCACGCAGGCGAAGCCGAGCAGGAAGCCGACTGCGATGAACAGGGTGTCGGCCAGCTGCTTCTGGAAAGACTGGAGCATCGTGTCCGGAGAGGCGACACCGGCCACCGCGGGCATCGATTTCAATTGCCGGTTGAGGGCAGGCAGGGCGTCCTCGGTCACCGACAGGTAGGCGCCTGACACCATACGTGGGTCGCCTACCACGCGTTGCAGGGTATCCAGACTCATGTAGGCCGAAACGCCGAGCAGGTCGTTGACGATCCCGGCCACCGGCATGTGGGTCTTGCGCCGCTCGCCATCGAGAAATTCGACGTCGAGCTGGTCGCCGGCGCTCACCTTGAGCGTCTTTGCCAGGATCGCGCTCAGCACCACCCCTTCGGCGGGCAGCGGGTGGACGTGGCCGGACTCGCTGACGATCCTGCGCAGGCGGCCTTCGGGCAACAATCCCTGGATCGCTGTCTCTTTCGACAGGTGGCCGAAGCGCAGGCGTGCCGGCGCGTAGCGGTAGGGCTCGACCCGGGTGACTCCGGCCAGGTTGGCGAAATCGTAACGCACCGACGCCGCACGCGGCTCGTCGAAGGACACCGACAGATCCTCTCGCTGGATCACCCGGAACTGCAGGTCCATCATGAAACGGATGCCATCGAACATGAACAGTCCGATGACCAGTATTGCAACCGAGAACGCGACCCCGAGCGAGGATAGCAAGGCCTGCACCGGCTTGCGCTGCAGGTTGCGCAGGACCATGCGCATTGACGAAGGCAGCGTGCTCGCCAGCCCCGAGCGTTCGAGCCAGCCCGGCGCGAAGCTGGCCGGCGGCTCCGGACGCATCGCCTCCGCCGGCGGCAGCGCCGCGGCACGACGCACGGCCACCAGCGCGCCGGCGCCGGCAGCGACCACGCTGACCAGGATCGCGATGAATAGCAGTAACGGGCTGAGATGGTAATCGAGCGTCGGAAAGTCGAAATACGCACCGTACAGGATCATGTAACTGCGGCCGAGCAGGATTCCGGCCAAGGTGCCCACTGCCGCGCCGAGAACGACCGCGATCAGCGCAAACAGCAGGTAATGCAGGCCGACCTCGCGATTGCGGTAGCCGAAGGCCTTGAGCACGGCGATCTCGGAGCGCTGGGTGGCGATCAGCCTCGACAGCACGATGTTGAGCAGGAAGGCCGCCACCGAGAGGAACACCGCCGGGATCGCGGTGCCCATGACCTTGTTGCCGTCCAGTTCGCCCTGCAGTATCAGGTGCGAGGCCTGGTCCTTGCGCAGATAGGCGCCGAGGCCGCCGTAAGGCTCGAGCAGGGTCTCGAGATGCGCGAGCACCGCCTGCGGATTCGCGTCCGGGCTCAGCCGCACGGTGGCCTCGTTGAATGCGCCATCCATGTCATAGGCGGGGCCAAGCACCTCGCGGCTCATCCACAGGATGCCGTAGCGATCGTCCTCGGGATACAGTGCGCCGGGCGGCACCGCATAGGTATATTCGGGCGAAATCGCGATGCCGACGATGTCGAGGTCACGCGCGCGACCGTTGATGACCGCCCGCAGCGTGCCGCCCGGTCCCAGCCCACGCGCTTGGGCGAACTTGCTGCTGATCAGCACCTCGTTCGCGGCGCCCGGCGCCAGGTAGCGGCCGCTGCGGATGCGGATGTCATTGAGCACGGGGCGGCCGTGTTCGGGCAACGACACCAGCCGGCCTTGCGCCGGTGCATCCAGGCCTTCGAGGTCGAGGGTCGCCATCAAGGTCACGCGGGTATCGACCGCGGCAACGCCCGGAATCTGCTGGATGCGTGCGCGCAGAGAGTCTGGCGCGCGCTTGAGCGGCGCCCAGATGTCGGCAAAGCGGGCCTGCCGGTAGTACGACTGCTGCGCCTCGACCAGCGAGTCATAGGCGCCGCGCATGGTGACCACGGTCATGACGCCAGTGGCCACGACCAGAGCGATCGAGACCATCTGGCCCTTGAGCTGCCAGAGTTCGCGCAGCAGCTTGCGGTTGAGCGCCTTCAACGGAGCCGCCTCACCATGCGATGTCCTCGACGCTGACGCGCCGGGCATTGTGCGTGCGCTCGACGATTTCGCCGCTACTCATGCGCAGAACCGTATCGCCGAGGCCGCCGATCGCCGCGTTGTGGGTGATGATGGCGATCGTCGTCCCCGTCTCGCGATTGACCTGCTCGAGCACCCGCAACACCAGCTTGCCGGTCTCGGCATCGAGCGAGCCGGTCGGCTCATCGCAGAACAGCACGTCGGGCCGTTTGGCGATGGCCCGCGCGATCGCCACGCGCTGCTGCTCGCCGCCGGAAAGCTGGGATGGAAAATGGTCCAGTCTGTCCTTGAGACCGACCAGGGCCAATGCCTCATCCGGCGCCATCGCGCCCACTGCGATATCGGTCACCAATGCGACGTTCTCGCGTGCCGTCAGGCTTGGGATCAGGTTGTAGAACTGGAACACGAAGCCGATGTGCGCGCGTCGGTATTCGGTCAAACCGTCGCCATCGAGCTGATCCAGGCGCAAATCGTGATATTGAACCGACCCGCTGGTGGGCACATCGAGGCCGCCGAGAATATTGAGCAGCGTCGATTTGCCGCTGCCCGACGCACCCAGCAACACCAGCAGTTCGCCGTCCCGTATGTCGATGTCGACGTTTCGCAGGGCATGCACGGTCACTTCGCCCATCTCGTAGGTCTTGCACAGACCGCGCGCACGCAGCACGGTGATCGAGGAGTTGGAGCCGTCACCATTCGATGCGTCGCGGATGTCAGGATTCTCTGCATTCGCATCGTTCATGGCTTGCCTCCTGAACGAAGCGGCAGATTGTGCGGCGAGGCCGGCTCGAGCAGCTCACACAGCATCTCGATATGGACCTTGCGCATGTGGTTCATGTCGATGTCGAGATGTTCGCCCAGGATCAGCTGCGATATCAGCGCGTGCAATACAGGCGCGGCAGCCAGCCAGGGCTCCCGCACGATTACAGAACGTCGCCGACCCTGGCCTGCGGTGCTCTCGCTTAACGCGTCGCTGAGCATGGCCATCAATGGCTCGTTCACCCGCTTGTCCCACAGCTTGACCAGGTGCGGCACACGCGCACCCTCCGAGATCAGCAGCCGCATCGTCGTGATCGTATGGGGGCGCGACAGCGAGTCGTACATCTGGTCGACCAGCCACGTTGCGAGCTGGCGTACCTTGAATGGACGGGGAAAGTCCATTTTTTTCAGATCCGGTGGCGCGATCGATCGCGTCAACAAGGCTTCGAACAAAGCATCCTTGCTCTTGAAATGTGCGTACAGCCCGCCCTTGGACAGCCCGCAGCGCAGAGCGATACCGTCCATGCGCGCGCCCTGGAAGCCATGCTCCGAAAACGCCAGCAAGGCGCAATCCAGAATCTGCTGGATACGCATCTCGGGTGGCAGACGAAGCCTCGGATTCTGTTTGGGCATATCGGTCACATCGTAGGTGCTCGAAGGGGTAGAGGGAACTGGGGTGCGGGACGACTGAGACTGGAATAGCATACTCTAACTACCGACTGGTCGGTCTTTAGTTACGCCGAGTTACAGCTGACCTATATAGCTACTGTTATTCGTTGAACAAAGGCCCCTTAGGATAAATGCGTATCGCTAATTATCTGATTCATCGGGGTCGCTGTTAACAGGTTGCATTTGTTCCTTCAACGGCTCGGTCCAGCCCACGACGTAATTTAGATAGTCGGTGAATCAAGTTACACCCGTCTGTCCATCGTCCAGCTGTAAGGATCGGAAATTTTGTCCACCCGATTCTTTGGGTCGTCATAGTCGATGGGCCGCAAGAAAATCTAGAGCAAGTTCTTGCCGATGTGTCCCTTGGCAAAGTTCTTCGCGGCCCGGCAACCTGGGCATGAATAAGGCCGCTTACCGAATATAATGGGCAGCGGCTCGAATTCCTCGTGTCACCCTAGCCATTATTGTTGTGAAATCGTCATGTCTGAAGTCAATCAGGAATTACAAAACGAGGTCGCCGGTCTCATCGTTTCCGCCCTCAATCTCGATATCAGTCCGGAAGAGATTCAATCCGACGCGCCCCTTTACGGCGAGGGGCTGGGGCTCGATTCTATCGATATTCTGGAAGTGGCCCTGGTTGTTTCCAAGCGTTTCGGTTTCCAGTTACGGTCCGATAACGCGGACAACGTCAGCATCTTCAGTTCCCTCACCAGCCTGACCCAGCACATCGCGGCAAACAGAACGAAATGAGTTTCACCCTGATGCGCGCAGTCCGCTGGATCGTCATCGCCGCCGGATGCATCGGCTATCCCGTGCTGGCGCATTACAGCGCAGCCACCTCGGCGGCCACCACCTTCCCATCCCTGGGCGTGGCCGTCTCCCTGGCGCCTTCCCTGGCCATCCTGCTGTGGCTGACCTGGCGCTCGACCATGAGGCCGGTCATGGTGCTGCTGTGTGTTGTCGTGGGCGCACTGCTGTGGGGATCCTGGGGCATGCTGGAACGCAATTTCAGCTGGGTTTATTTTCTCCAGCACGTGGGCACCAATGTCATGTTGGCCGCCGTGTTCGGCGGCACCCTGGCACGCGATCGGCAAGCCTTGTGCACGCGTTTTGCCGAAATGGTACACGGCAGCCTGTCTCCGGAGGAGGTCCGTTACTCGCGCCAGGTCACACTGGCGTGGACGCTGTTTTTTCTGGCGATCAGCCTGGTTTCCAGCGCCCTGTTCTTCTTCGTCAGCATCGAGGCCTGGTCGGTTTTCGCCAATTTCCTGACCTTGCCGCTGGTCATGCTGATGTTTGTCGTCGAATACGGGATTCGCCTGCGCAAGCTGCCGCAGCAGAA
>CAYGMS010000100.1:0-3571 GCA_964350905.1 uncultured Thiobacillus sp.
ACTTGGCACCCGCCAGCAAGGCAGCCAGATCGAGCACCAGCACCTTCTTGCCCTTGAGCGTCTCCGGAACTTCGTCATTGATGATGCGCTGTGCCAGGCCTTCGACGATGGCGGTCTTGCCGACGCCCGGTTCGCCGATCAGCACCGGGTTGTTTTTGGTGCGGCGCTGCAAAATCTGGATCGAACGGCGGATTTCATCATCGCGCCCGATCACCGGATCAAGCTTGCCGTCGCGCGCACGCTGGGTCAGGTCGAGCGTGTATTTGGCAAGCGCCTCGCGCTGGCCTTCGGCTTCCTGCGACTCCACATTCTCGCCACCGCGCACGGCCTGAATCGCCTGCTCCAGCGCGGCCTTCTGGGCACCGTGCTGCTTCAGCAGGCGCCCGGTTTCGCCCTTGTCATCCAGCGCCGCCAACAGGAACAGTTCGGAGGCGATAAACGCATCGTTGCGCTTCATCGCCTCCTTGTCGGTCAGATTCAGCAGATTGTTGAGGTCGCGCGAAATGGTGACCTCGCCGCCCTGCCCTTCCACCTTGGGCAAGCGGGTCAGCGACTGGGTCAATGCCGCTTTCAATGCCGGCGCCTGCACGCCGGCGCGCGACAGGATCGACGCTGCGCCGCCGCCCTCCTGATTCAGCAGGGCCAGCAACAGGTGCTGCGGCTCGATGTAGGCATGGTCACCGCCGACGGCCAAGCTTTGCGCGTCGGAAAATGCCTGTTGAAACTGGGTGGTGAGCTTGTCAAATCGCATAGTGGGGCCTCGTGCTTAAGGTATATTCGTTGACATCCAAGTAGTGGCATTTCGGTTGATTTCAACCCGCCGTGTCTTAATTCAACGCTGCACCTTAAATCTAGCCCGCCATGTCTGAATTGATAGCTTCCTCTGTTGAACTCGATGTCGCCCGCGCGCTGGACGAGGACTCCGGTTTCCCTCTCCCCACCCCTCCCCCGCAAGCAGGGGAGGGAGCAAACGCTGCGCTGCGCGCGCCCAGGGCGATTAACGACCTCACCGCCCGGCTGATTCCTGCCGCGCAAACCGCCCGCGCCCGCGTCATCAGCCGCGAAGCCGCTGTCATCGCGGGACGGCCCTGGTTCGATGCCTGTTTCCGCGCGCTCGACCCCACCTGCACGCTCGACTGGCAGGTCAATGAAGGCGACCGCGTCGAAGCCGGCAGCGTGCTGGTCGAACTGACGGGCAATGCCCGCGCCCTGCTGACCGCCGAGCGCCCGGCGCTGAATTTCCTGCAAACCCTGTCGGCCGTGGCCACGGCCACCCGGCCGTATGTCGAAGCCGTCGCCGGCACCCGTGCTGCCATCCTCGACACCCGCAAGACCCTGCCCGGCCTGCGCATCGCCGAAAAATACGCGGTGCGGGTGGGCGGTGGGCAAAACCAGCGCGTGGGGCTATACGACGGCATCCTGATCAAGGAAAACCACATCACCGCGGCAGGCGGCATTGCGCAGGTACTGGCGGCGGCATATGCGCTGGCAGACGGCAAGGTCAGCGTACAGATCGAGGTGGAAAACCTGGGTGAACTCGAACAGGCGCTCGCCGCAGGTGCACCGCTCATCCTGCTGGATAATTTCAGCCTCGTTGACATGCGTCACGCGGTTCAGCTCACCCACGGCCGCGCCCTGCTCGAAGCCTCCGGCAATATCACGCTGGATACGGTGCGTGCGGTGGCCGACACCGGCGTGGACCGGATTTCCATTGGTGGGCTGACCAAGCATATCCGTGCCGTGGATTTATCGATGCGCATCGACACCCATGCCTGAAATCGTTCGGGTTCGCTACGACAACGCTCACCACACAAGCGCACTGATCGCCCTGCTGGACGCGTATGCACGCGACCCGGCCGGCGGCGGCGCGCCACTGAGCGATTTTGCCCGCGGCAATCTGATTGCCGCCCTCGCGACCCGACCCTTTATCTTTAGCGTGCTGGCGTTCGACGATGACACGCCGGTCGGCCTCGTCAACGCCATCGAAGGCTTTTCCACCTTTGCCTGCCAACCGCTGGTCAATGTGCATGACGTGGTGGTCCTGCCCAGCCATCGTGGGCGCGGCATTGCGGCACAGATGTTTGCCGAGGTCGAGGCCATCGCGCGTGAGTGCGGCGCCTGCAAGCTCACCCTGGAAGTGCTGGATGGCAATGCTGCAGCCCGGGCGTTATATCAGCGACTGGGTTTCACCGCCTATCAGCTCGACCCGGCGATGGGGCAGGCGCAGTTTCTGTACAAATGGCTGGAATGAAACGCCGCTTGTCCGGATTGTGGCTGGTCGCATGGCTGCTTGGATTTCACCCAGCGTGGGCCGAATCACCCCCCATCGCTCCGGCGATGCTGCTGGCAGAAGTGTATGAAACGCATATCGACGTCACCCGCTATTGGGTCAGCGAGAAGTTCGACGGCGTGCGCGCGCAGTGGGACGGCCACACGCTGCGCTTTCGCGGCGGCGGTGTGGTGCCGGCACCGGCATGGTTCACCGCAGGTTTCCCATCCGTGCCGCTGGACGGCGAATTGTGGATCGCACGTGACCAGTTCGACCGGCTGTCGGGCGCAGTGCGCCGGATCGAGCCGGTGGATACCGAATGGCAACAGGTACATTATTTGATTTTTGAATTGCCGGGTGCAGCGGGTGACTTCAGCACCCGCATTCGGCAGATGCAGGCGTACGTTTTACAGGCCCGTGTGCCCTGGTTGCGCGTGATCGAGCAGACGCGCGTGGCCAGCCACGCCGAACTGAAAACACGGCTCGATACCATCGTGCGCGCTGGCGGAGAAGGTTTGATGCTGCACCGTGCCGACGCGCCGTATGTGACCGGGCGCAGCGACGTCCTGTTGAAGCTGAAACCCTGGCAGGATGCCGAAGCAGTGGTCGTGGGCTACACGCCGGGCAAGGGAAAGTATCAGGGCATGACCGGTGCGCTGACGGTGGAAAGGCCGGACGGGAAGCGCTTCCGGATAGGCAGTGGTCTCACTGATGCCGTGCGCCGCCAGCCGCCGCCCATCGGCACCCGCATCACCTATCGCTATCAACACCTGACAAAAAACGGCCTGCCGCGTTTTGCACGTTATCTGCGGGTGCGGGAAGACTTTTAGGCGTCAGTCAGCGAGCCAGATCAACGAGGCCATGCGTCCGGTTACGCCGTCGCGGCGATAGGAATAGAAGCTGTCCGCCTCACTAAACGTGCAGCGGCCACCACCGAACGTCGCGTGCACCCCGGCGTATCCCAGGCGAATGCGCGCAAGCAGGTACATATCAGCCTGCCATTTGGGAGCGGTGCCGGTTGAAGGATGCGGCACGAAGGCTTCGGCCGCCTCGGAATGCTGCACAATAAATGCCTGGCGCACCTCATCACCCACTTCAAATGCCTTGGGGCCTATTGCTGCCCCCATCCAGGCCAGGATTTCACCCGGCGGCACCTGCATTGCAGCAATGGTGGCCTCCAGCACGCCATCTGCCAGTCCACGCCAGCCCGCATGCGCAGCCGCCACGACGCTGCCGGCGCGGTCGCAAAACAGCACCGGCAGGCAATCGGCCGTCAGTACCGCACACACCTGCCCTGTTTGC
>CAYGMS010000100.1:3671-7557 GCA_964350905.1 uncultured Thiobacillus sp.
ACCTGTTCCCCGACCAGCGGGTGGCCGATGTGCTGCATGTGCACCCGAATCTGGTGGGTGCGCCCGGTTTCCAGTTTGCAGCGCAGCAGGCTCAGGCCCGCGGGGAAACGCTCGACCACTTCATAATGCGTCACCGCCTGCTTGCCCATCGAGTGCACACAGCGTTTAACCCGGTTGTGGGGGTCGCGGGCCAGCGGCGCATCAACCGTGCCGCCACGATCGACCTCGCCATAAACCAGGGCCAGGTATTCACGCTTGACTGTGCGCGCCTGCAACTGGCGCACCAGGTCGGTATGTGCTTTCAGGGTTTTGGCCACGACCAGCAGACCCGACGTATCCTTGTCCAGCCGGTGCACGATGCCCGCACGCGGCAGTTCGGCCACCTGCGGCACCCAGTGCAAAAGCGCATTCAGCAAGGTGCCGTGACGGTTGCCGCTACCAGGATGGACCACCAGGCCGACAGGCTTGTTGACCACCATCAGCATCGAATCCTGAAACACGATATCAAGCGGAATGGCTTCCGGCGTGTCAGGGGTGGCGTTCGGGTCGGCTTCGACTTCGACCCGCACCGACTCGCCGCCGCTGACTTTCATCTTGGTGGTGCCAAAGGCGTCATCCACGGCAATTTTTCGGGCACGGATCCAGTTCTGGATACGGTTGCGCGAGAACTCCGGCAGCATGGCAGACAAGGCCTGATCCAGGCGCTGGCCGCCGTGTTCATCCGGGATAACCAGCCGGCGGATGTCGCCTTCTGGATTTCCCTTATAATCACTCGACGAATTTTCTGTGTCTTTTCCCATGCTTAAGCAACGTCTTTCTGGTTTAAATGCATTCAATCGGCTGCCTGGCCTCAAACGGGGGGTCGGCAGTCTGCTGCTGGCAGCCACCCTCACCCTGGGTGGCTGTGGCCTGCTGCCCGAGGTCAAGGATGAGACCGCGGGCTGGTCAGCGCAAAAAATCTACGCCGAAGCCAAGAATAATCTGAACGAAGGCAACTTCCAGCGTGCAGTCAAACTGTTCGAAATGCTGGAATCGCGTTATCCCTTTGGACGTTACGCGCAACAGGCTCAACTGGAAGTCGCCTACGCATACTACAAGGACAACGAACCCATTTCCGCGATTGCCGCATGCGACCGCTTCATCAAATTACACCCCAATCACCCTAACGTCGATTACGCCTACTATCTGAAGGGCCTGGCAAATTTTAATGAGGATCTGGGCCTGCTCGGCAACCTGGTCGAGCAGGACCTGAGCGAACGCGATCCCAAGGCTGCACGCGATGCCTTTCTGGCATTCAAGGAACTGGTCACGCGTTTTCCCGATAGCAAGTACACGCCCGACTCCACCGCCCGCATGAAATACCTGGTCAATGCGCTGGCCGGTAACGAGGTGCACGTCGCCAAGTATTATCTGAAGCGCGAAGCCTGGGTGGCGGCTGCCAACCGCGCGCGCGAAGTGTTGAAAACCTATCCTGAAGCGCCCGCGCTGGAAGAGGCTCTGGCGATCCTGGTGGTGTCCTATGACAAGCTGAAGCTCACTGACCTGCGCGACGATGCGCAGCGGGTATTGGCACTCAATTTCCCCAACAGCAAGTACGCCAAGGGCGTCAACACGGAAGGCAAAGCCTGGTACCGGTTCTGGTAATCCGGCGCCTGAGCTGAATCAGCACATCCGGCTTTATCACATAGCGGAATCAGACCGCCGATTCGCCTGATTCGCCGGTACGGATCCGCACCACCTGTTCCATGTTGCTGACAAATATCTTGCCGTCACCAATTTTTCCGGTACGCGCGGCATTGATGATCGTCTCCATTGCGCGATCGAGCAGGTTGTCGGCAATGACGATTTCCAGCTTCACCTTCGGCAAGAAATCCACGACGTATTCCGCCCCGCGATACAGTTCGGTATGGCCTTTCTGACGCCCGAATCCCTTGACCTCGGTAACCGTCAGACCAGTCACACCGATATCTGACAAGGCTTCGCGCACTTCGTCGAGCTTGAATGGCTTGATGATGGCTTCTATTTTTTTCATGTTAAATCTCCTTCAGGACGGTATTTCGAGGTGATGGGATAGCGACGATCCTTGCCGAAATTGCGCGGGGTGATACGCGGACCCGGTGGCGCCTGACGCCTTTTGTATTCGGAAAAGTCCACCATGCGGATGACCTTGCGTACTGTGGCTGCATCGTATCCCAATGCAACGATATCGCTCGCCGACAGGTCACGCTCGACATAGGCGGCCAGAATCGCATCCAGCGTATCGTAGGGTGGCAGGCTGTCCTGATCGGTCTGGTCGGGCCGCAGTTCGGCCGATGGCGGGCGATCGATGATGCGTTGCGGGATGACCTCGGAGAGGCTGTTGCGGTAGTTCGACAGCCGGTACACCAGGGTTTTGGGCACATCCTTCAGCACCGCAAAGCCGCCGGCCATGTCGCCATACAGCGTGGCGTAGCCCGTCGCCATTTCACTCTTGTTGCCGGTGGTCAGCACCAGCGTGCCGAACTTGTTCGACAGCGCCATCAACAGCGTGCCGCGCGTGCGCGCCTGCAGGTTTTCCTCGGTCGTGTCGGCTTGCAGACCGGCAAACTCGTCCGCTAGTTGTGTCTCGAATGCGTCGAAGATGGGTTTGATCGCAATTTCAGAATAATGCACACCCAGCCGCTGCACCATGTCGCGCGAGTCTTCCACACTGATGGAGGCGGTGTAGTCCGACGGCATCATTACCGCATGCACCTTGTCTGCACCCAAGGCGTCGGCAGCAATCGCCAGGGTGAGTGCCGAATCGATGCCGCCCGACAGGCCCAGATGCACGCCCTTGAAGCCGTTCTTGCCGACGTAATCGCGCACCGCCATCACCAGGGCATCGTAGGCCGCAGCCTCTTCGCCAGGCAGCGCGTGCTGCGGGCCGCTGCAGGTCGCGCCTTCAAGCTCCAGATAAAACAGCCCTTCGCGCCAAGCGGGACATTGCACCGCGATCTCGCTATCGGCATTCATCGCAAACGACGCGCCGTCGAACACCAGTTCGTCCTGCCCGCCGACCATATTGGCGTAGACGATAGGCAATCCGGCTTCGACGATCCGCGCGCGTGCAACCCTGGCACGATCGCGTTCCTTGTTGAGATGGAAGGGTGAAGCATTCGGCACCAGCAACCAGTCCGCCCCCGCCTTCATGGCGTGTCGGGCCGGACCGGGCTTCCAGATGTCGCCACAGATCACCAGGCCGAAATTCAACCCGCCACAGGCAAACACGCAGGGCATGTCGCCACTATCGAACACGCGCTGTTCATCGAATACGGAATGGTTGGGCAGGTGGTGCTTGCGGTACACCGTCTCGACCCGCCCGCCGCGCAACAGTGCGGCCGAGTTGAACAGTTCGTCGTTGCAGCGTTCAGGGTAACCCACAATCAGGGCGAGTTCAGGCGGGGCCGCCGCCGCCAGTTGATGCAGCGCAGATTCACAGGCCATCGTGAAGTCGTGCCGCAGCACCAGATCCTCTGCCGGGTACCCGCAAATCGACATCTCGGGGGTGAGCAGCAGCTCAGCGTCAGCATGGTTCGCCTCACGCGCAGCCGCCAGCAGCCGGGCCGCGTTGCCTGCGATATCGCCGACGACGAGGTTGAGTTGGGCAATCCCCAGTTTCATGCGCTGCGCTTGATCAGACGGAACGTCATTTTGCAGCGATGGCCGCCTGAACGGCTTCACCCAGCCCGGCAGGACTTTGTGCCACCACCGCCCCGGCAGCTTCCAGTGCGCGAATCTTGGCATCGGCCGTGCCTGCACCGCCGGCGATGATCGCGCCGGCATGACCCATGCGCTTGCCCTTGGGCGCGGTGCGCCCGGCGATATAGGCCGCGACCGGCTTTTTCATGTTGGAGCGGATGTATTC
>CAYGMS010000101.1:0-5194 GCA_964350905.1 uncultured Thiobacillus sp.
GTGGCCGGCGATGAACGCAGTGTCGAGATCGTCCCTGGCAAGAACGGGCGGCTCATCGCCGTCGGTGGTGTCGTGGATGCCACCACCCGTACCGTACCGGTGGTGTTCGAGTTCACCGCAACCGACCGCAATCTTCCCATTGGCATGGCGGTGCAGGCCCAGGTGTTTGGCGGGAGCGCGCGCGATGCCGTCGCGATCCCAGCGTCGAGCGTGCTCGACGAAAGCGGCATGACCGTGGTGTTCGTGCAGGCGGGCGGCGAATCCTTCGAGCGGCGCACTGTTCGTCTGGGCGCACGCGAAGGCGACTGGGTGGAAGTGCTGGACGGCCTGACCCCGGGGAGCCGCGTGGTCTCGCGCGGTGCCTATCTGGTCAAACTGGCGTCCACTGGCACGGCGCAAATTGGCCACGGCCATGCGCACTGATCGGGGACGCACATCATGATCGGACACATCATCGCGTGGTCGCTACGCAATAAACTCTTCGTCGTCCTCGCCGGCGTCCTGCTGCTTGCCTGGGGCGGGTGGCAGGCTACCCAAACGCCGGTGGACGTTTTCCCCGACCTTACCGCGCCAAGCGTGACCGTGGTCACCGAAGCTCATGGCATGGCGCCGACCGACGTCGAGAACCTCGTTACCTTTCCCATCGAGACGGCGCTGAACGGCGCGCCGGACGTGCGCCGGGTGCGATCCAGCAGCAAGATCGGACTGTCAGTGGTCACGGTGGAATTCGAGTGGGGCACCGACCTCTACCTGGCCCGCCAGGTGGTGGCCGAGCGCCTGCAGCTTGCCCGGGCGTCACTGCCCCCGGACATGCCGGCGCCTGCCATGGCGCCGGCAGCGTCGATCATGGGCGAGATCCTGTTCATCGCGCTGGCCTCCGACAAGCACGACGGCATGACGCTGAAAAACACCGCCGAACAGGTGATCAAGCGGCGCGTGCTTGCGGTGCCTGGCGTGGCCGAAGTGCTGCCCATCGGCGGCGACACCCAGCAGTTCCAGGTGACGCTCAATCCGGAACGCCTAGCGGCCTACGGCCTAACCGTGGACGAAGTGGCACGGGCACTGACTGATGCCAACCAGAACACCTCGGCCGGCTTCATGGTGGAAGGTGGCCAGGAGTACCTGATCCAGGGTCTGGGGCGCATCGAAGTACTGGATGACATCGCCAACACCCTGGTGGCTCGGCGCAACGGCCAGCCGGTGCTGGTGCGGCACGTGGCGGAAGTGGACATCGGCCCCGCGCCCACGCGCGGTGTCGGTTCGCATAACGGCAAGCCGGCGGTGGTACTGGGCATCCAGAAGCAGCCGGGGGCCAACACCCTGGACCTGACCGATCGCCTTGACGCCACGCTCGAAGAGATCCAGGGCGGACTGCCCCAGGGCATGAAAATCGAGCGCCACATCTTCCGCCAGGCCGATTTCATCCGCGTTTCCATCGACAACCTCAACAAGGCCTTGATCGAGGGCGCGATTCTGGTGGTGATCATCGTCTTTGCTTTCCTGCTGTCGGCGCGCGCCACTGCGATCAGCCTGGTGGCCATTCCGCTGTCGCTGGTGGCTGCGGTGCTCTCCATGAAAGCACTGGGTGCAACGATCAATACCATGACGATGGGCGGCATGGCCATCGCGCTGGGTGCGCTGGTAGACGACGCCATCATCGTGGTCGAGAACATCGTGCGCCGCCTGCGCGAGAACCGCACCAAGCCGGTGGCGCAGCAGACCAACATGCTGCACCTGGTGTATGAAGCGACGCGCGAAATCCAGGGTTCCATCGTGTTTGCCACGCTCATCATCATGCTGGTGTTCCTGCCGCTGTTCTTCCTCTCCGGGGTCGAGGGTCGGCTGATGGCGCCGCTGGGCCTGGCCTACGTGGTGTCGCTGGCCGCCTCGCTGGTGGTGGCTATCACCGTGACGCCGGTGCTGGCCGCGCTGCTGCTGCCAAACTCGAAGACCGTGCGCGAAAGCATCGAGCCGCGTTTCATCCACCGCCTCAAGGCCGGCTACCGCTGCGTGCTGGACGCGACGATGACACGCTGGAAAACCGTGGCCGGCGTCAGCGTGGTGACGCTGGCCGCTGCGCTGGTCACGCTGGGCTTCGCCGGGCGGGCGTTCCTGCCGGACTTCAACGAAGGCACACTCACCGTGGGCATGGCCACGCTGCCCGGCACCTCGCTGGAAGAGTCCGACCGCTTGGGCAGAATGGTGGAGAACATTCTGCTGTCGCATCCCGAGGTGGTGGACACGGCACGCCGCACTGGCCGCGCCGAGGGCGATCCTCACGCCATGGACGTGTCGGCCTCGGAAATGGAGGTGACACTGAAGATGGGCGAACGCAGCAAGGAAGACTTCCTCGCCGCGCTACGCGCAGATTTCACCAGCGTGCCCGGCACCCAGATCGTCGTCGGCCAGCCCATCTCGCACCGCATCGACCACATGCTGTCGGGCAGCCGCTCGAATATCGCGGTGAAAATATTTGGGCCGGACCTGAATGAGTTGCGCCGGCTGACCGAAAGTGTCAAATCCGTCGTGCAGGAAATTCCTGGGGCGGTGGACGTCACCGACGAGCAGCAGACCGAAATTCCCTTCCTCACCGTACGCTTCCGCCGCGAGGCCCTGGCGCAGCATGGTCTCTCCATGCGCGAGGTATCGGAGGCGATCACGACCGCGTTCTCGGGCATGCCGGTGGATCGTGTGCAGCAGGGCCAGGCGAGCTTCGATCTGGTATTGCGCTTTGACCCGTCGACGCGGGCGAACCTCGACGCGGTGCGCGGCACGCTCATCACCACTACCGACGGCGCGCGCCTGCCTTTGTCGGCACTGGCCGACATCCGCAACGATCGCGCGCCGTATTCCATCAGCCGCGAGAACGTGCAGCGCAAGATGGTGGTGATGGCCAACGTGGCCGGGCGCGATCTGGCGAGCGTGGTCGCTGACATTCGCAAGGCGGTGGCGGCAGGGATCACGGTGCCCGCCGGCTACCACATCGAATACGGCGGTCAGTTCGAAAGCGCGGAAGCGGCCTCACGCACGCTGCTGATGCTGGGGGTGGCTGTGACGGTTGGCATCTTCCTGCTGCTGTTCATCGCCTTCCGTACCGCGCGCGATGCGCTCCTGGTCATGCTTAACCTGCCCCTCGCCATGATCGGCGGAGTGATCGGCGTATTCGCCGCCGGCGGTGTACTGTCGGTGGCGTCGATCATCGGCTTCATCACCCTGTTCGGTATCGCCACCCGCAACGGCGTGATGATGATTTCGCACATCCACCATCTGGTGGAGCACGAAGGGGTGCGCGACGCGGTGGAAGCGGTCAAGCGCGGTGCCGAGGAACGGCTGGTGCCCATCCTGATGACTGCGCTCGCTGCCGGCCTGGCACTGGTGCCGCTGGCGCTCGCAGCCGGCGAACCGGGCAGCGAGATCCAGGCACCGATGGCGATAGTCATCCTGTGCGGCCTGCTCAGTTCGACCGTGCTGAACATGATCGTCGTGCCGGCCCTATACCTGCGCTTTGGTGCGATCAACACGCTGCTGGCAGAGGGCGATACACCGCACCGGCGTACCACCGAGGGCATCAATCCCGTATGAGATTCGCTGCCGTTTTATTTTGAATTGAAAAGGAGTCAAGCATGAAATCTTCCATCCTCTCGCTGTGTGCTGCCGCCGGTCTTGCGGCTGCGCTGAATGTCACCCCCGTCCTTGCGGGCGCGGGCCACGACCACGGGCCGAAATACGGCGGCGTGGTGCGCGAACTCCATAACGTGGCTTACGAACTGGTCGCCAAGCCAGACTCGCTGACGCTTTACGTCAGCGACCACGGCAAGCCAGTTCCCACCCAGGGCGCCCAGGCGGAGGCCGTGATCTACGCCGGCAACGACAAGACCACGGTCAAACTGGAACCTGCCGGCGACAACCGAATGGTAGCCAAAGGCAGCTTCAAGGTTGGCGTCGGCGTGCGGGTTTTGATCACGACAACCCTGCCCGGGAAAACCCCGGCGAAGGCGACCTTCAAGTTGAAATAAGCCGATGCGCCGGCCGCGTTTGTCATGAGCCATCCCCGCTCCGCCATCTGGCCAGCTTTGGCCGCTGCCGCCCTGTTCGGCGCCAGCACGCCGCTGGTCAAGCTGCTGGTGGGCGAGTTGCCGCCGCTGCTGCTGGCCGGGCTGCTCTACCTGGGCAGCGGGCTCGGCCTCGCCGCGATCCGCCTGCTGCGGGATCGCGGCTGGAAACCGAGCGACCTGGCCGCCGGGGAATGGCGCTGGCTTGCGGGCGCGATCGTCTTCGGCGGCATCCTGGGACCGGCCCTGCTGGTGTTCGGCCTCACCCGCACCGATGCAGGCGCAGCCTCCCTGATGCTCAATCTGGAGGCGGTCTTCACCGCCGTGCTGGCCTGGGTGGTGTTCAAGGAGAACGCCGACCGTCGCATCGTGCTCGGCATGCTGCTCATCGTCGCCGGCGGTGCGGTGCTGGCCTGGCCAACGGGCACCGGCGTAGCGGCGGACACGGTCGGCCTTCTGGCCATCGCCGCCGCCTGCCTGTGCTGGGGCATCGACAACAACCTGACGCGCCGGGTATCCGCTTCGGATGCGCTCTTTATCGCGGGCGTGAAGGGTCTGACTGCGGGCGCAGTCAACACCGGCCTTGCCTTGCTGGTGGGGGCGTCGTTGCCCGCCTGGCCCGTTGCCGGCGCGGCCATGACGGTTGGCCTGGCCGGCTATGGCCTGAGCCTGGTGCTGTTCGTGCTGGCCCTGCGCAATCTGGGAACAGCCCGCACCGGTGCTTATTTCTCCACGGCACCTTTCATCGGTGCTGCCATCGCCATCCTGCTGTTGGGCGAAACGACGCCGGCGCCGTTCTGGGTCGCCGCCTGCCTGATGGGGATTGGGGTTTGGCTGCATCTGACCGAGCGACATGAACACGTGCACACCCACGAGCCGATGGAACATATCCATCAGCATGTTCACGACGCGCACCACCAGCATGTGCATGATTTCGAGTGGAACGGCCACGAGCCGCATAGCCATTTGCACCGGCATGCGGTCTTAACCCACAAACATCCCCACTTTCCGGACGTTCATCATCGCCATGGGCATTGACCCCCCGGTCTACGAAATCCTTGAATGTCTGCGTTGGATCCGCACACCGGCCATTGGCAGGAATGCCGCTGGCGATATTGCAGATTGAAACCTTTTCTTTGCCA
>CAYGMS010000101.1:5204-7477 GCA_964350905.1 uncultured Thiobacillus sp.
GGTCAATCGATCCCATTCAACGCGCCCACCGCCATTGCTCCATCTGGCGTTTGAAGGATCTTTCTTCCTCTTCGATCGTGTCCTCGGTGGAATCAGGCGGGCACCCATCGGGCGGAGGGGGGCGATGCTCCCGTGTCGCTACGCTGGGCGGGGATGAACCATTCTTCGCGAACGGGTTGTTGAAAGGCAGGGGCTCTGGCAAGCAGTCAAGCTTGTAGCTGGGTGGCCAGCCAGTTTCGTAGGGCAGGAAGGAAATGGTCTGCTCGAAGATAAGCGGTTTTCCTGTAGGGATTGGCGGTAGTGGCGGCAGATTCTTGATCGCCTCCCTGGCAAGCTTTGAGGCCACCTCCGAGGTTGACCAAAGCTCTTCCACCTTGGCGAGCTTTCCGTCAGGCGCGATCTCGATGCGAAAACGCACTATTCCCTGATCGGGACCCTCGACGGCCGTTCCCATCATGCTGCGAACCTGCCGCCCCCAGGCGTAGCGATAACGCTTGCTGTTCCTGGGCGTGTAGGTTGAAGCCAATTGCCATTCCTCAGCCGTCGGCGCGGGCGGCGCAGGCAGGGAGGTCGGCACATTTTCCTGAATGGGACTCAGTGGAGTGTCTGGCGCTGCCTTTGGTTTGGCGGATTTGGGTGGCTTGGCCTGCCGTGGTTTGGGGGGTGGCGGTTTCACCTCGGGCTCAATCCTCAGGCGCAACTGCAAGGGCTCTTCGGGTAAGAACGGCTTCGGCTTGCCCCACCAGAGTGGCAACAGACTGGCATGCAAGGCCAGCGATATGGCAAGCGCAATCAGAAAGGTACGCCGAGATCGGCGCAACGTGCCCATCATTTCCATGTCAGGGGAAAACCGAACAGTAAGGCGGACAATACTGCGGCGATGGCAGCGTCACAGCGCGCCGAAAACGGGGCAAACCAAGCAGGCACTTTAGCTGGATGAACGGGTGCACCAGGCATAGCGTGCGTCGTACATCACCATGCCCTGGGCAAGCAATGCATGGTCATTCTGATCGTTATGGTTGAGTCCCCATGACAGCGCGGCCAGGTCTGCGGCCTCTGGCGCCAGATCGGGCGCATCGATGTCGGTGTCGCGGTCGATGAAGCGAGAGACCCGTCAAGGACAGGTGATGCGATCGATCTTTGGGCGTTCACGGGTGATCCATTTTATGGTCAGAGCACTTCGCCGCCCGCCGCTTTCCAACCCTCAATGCCGCCTTCGATGAAACGGGCCTTCAGGCCCTTGGCCTGCAGGGCATCGACCACGCTGTTGGAAACCGAGCCGCCGCGCGCGCAATACAGCACGATGTCCTGCTCTTGCGGTAGGCCGTCGGCCCACGCGGCGACTTGTTCCGGATTCTTCCACTGCGCGCCGGGCAGGTGTTCAGGCGCAGCCTCGCGGTCAGCGACACGGCGCACGTCGAGAACCAGCTTGCCGGCCAGTTCGTTTTTCAGGGTATCGGGTTTGATGGTGCGTTCCATGGTCAGGCTCCCAGTTTGGCGAAGGTGGCTTCAGCGGCCGTCCAGGACAGGTTCTGCATGAAGGCGTCGACATAGGCGCCAGCCTTGGCACCGAAGTCCATGTGGTAGCTGTGCTCGTACATGTCCAAGGCGATCAGCGGCGAAGCGCCGGGAAGATTGTGGGCGTGGTCGGCGGCCCAGGCATTGACGAGTCGCCCGCGGCGCGGGCTCCAGGTCAGCAGGGTCCAGCCGGAGCCGCCGCCCTGGGCCTTGCCCATGGCGATGAACTCGGCACGCCAGGCGTCGAGCGAGCCAAAGTCGCGTTCGATGGCCGCCTTGAGCGCGCCCGCCGGGTCGCCACCGGCGCCGCCCAGAGAATCGAAGTAGACCTCGTGCAAAATCATGGAGCCGCTGGCGATCATCTCCTCGCGCTTGAGGCCGTTGATCTCGAACACGGGCGCGGCGGCCCAGTTCAATTCGGCCAGTTTCTGCTCGATGGCGTTGAGGCGTTTCACCGCGCCGCTGTAGTTGTTTTCCCAGTGGCTGACGATGAGTTTTTCGGATAGACCGTTGAGCTTGGCCGGGTCGCAGGACAGGGATTTCAGTTCATAGGGCATTTCTCACTCCTCAAACGATGTAGGTGTAAACGAGACCGATGGCGGCGCAGGCGCCGATCACTTTCATGATGTCCATCTTGTATTTCCACAGCGCGATAAAAGCCGCCACGGAGATCAGGGCGTAGAACCACTCGAACCCGCCTGAGAACGGCGCGGCCTCGGTGGCGCGCGGCCAGATCACATGCCAGCCGAAAAACA
>CAYGMS010000102.1:0-7448 GCA_964350905.1 uncultured Thiobacillus sp.
CAAAACAACCGTTTGGCGGGCCAGGCCAATGACCTGGTCACCATGCTGAATTACGCGCGTAGCGAGGCCGTGAAAAGAAACCAAACCATTACCGTTTGCAGCAGCACGACGGGTACGTCATGTGCGGATTCGACAACCTGGGATGGCGGACTGATCGTGTTTGTCGACAATAACGTCAATGGTACCTGGGATGCCGGTGAAGATATCCTGCAAGTCAGACAAGGTCTGGAGGGCAGCAATACATTGCTGTCGGGGGCGCAGACCAGCATTTCCTATCGGGCCAATGGGTTTCTTGCAGTATTGGGCTCCAACGACATATTTACTTTGAGTGATTCGCGCGGGGCGGCAAGCGCGCGAGCAATAGTCGTCTCCATGCAGGGGCGCATTTCAACCTGTCTGTTATCTACCGTTGTAGGTGGGATATGTCCATAAACAATAGCCAATCCGGCTTTACCTTGCTCGAAGTTCTGGTGGCCATTGTCGTGCTCTCCCTTGGGTTGCTCGGTCTGGCTGGCTTGCAAGCCGCCACATTGCGCAACAACCAGATTGCCTACTATCGGGCCATTGCCATCCAGCAGACCTACGATATGGCTGACCGGATACGCGCCAATCAGGCGGGTTTGGCGACCTATGCTTTGAGTGCAGGTGTCGATAATGGTTGCATCGGCAGCTCCTGTGATGCTGCGGAAATGGCGGAGACGGATATCTTTCAGTGGAACAACAATAATGCCCGCATGCTGCCGGCAGGTGGGGGCACTGTTGCTGGCGTTGCCGGTGGCAGTTTCGATATTACGGTTACCTGGAACGAAAATACCGAAGCCGGCAGTACTGGACAGCAATTCGTGACGAGGGTTGTGCCATGAACCGGATGAACTTTATGGCGAGCAATGGCGGATCAACGGTGTTTTCCGGGATTCGCCACGGTCGAACAACAAGCCAGCACGGCCTTTCCTTGATTGAATTGATGATTGCAATAACACTGGGTCTGCTGGTTCTGGCGGCAATCGGCTCAATCTATATAGGCAGTCGTCAGACGTTTCGCTTGCAGGACGATAACGCGCGCCTGCAGGAATCCGGGCGTTATGCACTGGAAGTGGTTGGGCGCAGTATCCGTCAGGCCGGATACTGGAATATGCCGATCAGTCCAGTCGCTACGGCAACCGCTTTTGTTCCGTTAGCGGGTGGCGCGGTAATTACGGGTTTAGACGGGGCCGCCGGTGCGCCTGACACGGTCACCGTCCAATATGATGGCTTGGCTGGAGACAGAGACTGCGAGGGCAACGTGCTCGCAGCCGATGCAGTCACACAGGATGCCTACCGCTTAAATAACTCCGAACTCCAGTGCGATGGAAATGCCGATGGAACCGTCGACCATCAGGCTCTGGTTGCAGACATTGAAGATATACAGATTCTCTATGGTATCGATACCACGGGCAATCAATCCGTGGACCAATATGTGGTCGCGCCAGCAGCAGGTTCGGCTACCTGGGATCAGGTGCTCTCGGCCAGGGTATGCGTGCAAGCCCGCTCGGCCAACAACGTGAATACTGCGCCACAACGCTTCCTGAACTGTGGTGGAGTCTTGGGTACGGCAACCGGGGCTGCTGCATTCACCACGGCAGGAGCGGGTGATTTGCAACTGCGCCGCACCTTTGTCGCGACTTATAACCTGCGCAACCGCGTCAACTTAGTGCCATGAATATGATGAATGGACGACTCATCTGCCATCCTCGCCTCCAGCGGGGTGTAGCTTTGCTGACCGGCCTGATCTTCATGGTCATTCTGACCTTGCTCGGCATCACCGCCGCGCGCATGGCCGGGCTTGAAGAGAAGATGTCGGGCAACATGCGGGATCGTTCGCTTGCCATGCAGGCAGCCGAAATGGCGCTGCGTGATGCCGAGCGGGATATACGCGGTGTTGGTACGACTCCCCGAAGCCCTGCGATTTCAGGGGTAACCGGTTTTTTGGATACATGCAATTCTGATGGCACGCTCGATACAGATGACGATGGTCTTTGCGACCGAAGAGGCACCGCACCAACTTATACAAATACAACGATTACATTCCCCGCGTTCGCGTGGAACAGTGTCAATTACCTGGCACTTGCCTTGGACATGACCGCCGCCCCCAGTGTGCGATATGGAACCTTTACAGGAGCAAATGTCATTGGGGGGCTGTCCGCACAGCCGCGTTACCTGATTGAAGGCTTTCGTAAACAGGTTTCGGGCTTCCCTGAGGAATTCTATTACCGCGTTACCGTGCGTGCCCAGGGTGCAAATCCTAACACCGTGGTGTGGCTGCAGGAAGTATTTAAACCTTGATTAGGTGCACAAGATGAAACTACAAAAAATCTGGCTGGTCGCCGCGATAGCGGCTCCGCTTCTGATTCCAAGCCATAGCCTGGCAGCGGGGCGGACGACAATTGGCTATCTTTCCTCCGTAACGAGTACGTCGCTGGTCATGGATGGCATTGCTTATCGCTTGCGCCCCAATAAGGAAGAAAAAAACCCGATCGAGGTGCAGTGTGCCGTGCAGGATAAAAAGATTGATTGTGAGGAACTGGCACGGATAAATCAGAGAAACCATGCCAAGGCAGAAGTTTCGTTCGACAGTTCCGGATATGTCATCCGGGTGCAGATTCTGGATGTTCTGAAATAAGCTCGCTGACGAGTTTTGGGAGTGCGACCATGAAATTGAATCCATTTGTACTGGCGGTTCTTGCCGTACCCTCGCTGGCTTTCCCTTTGCCGGGGATGGGCGCACCCGCCAATAACCCATTGTTCCTGACGAGCAAGGTCACCCCCAACATCTTTTTTCAAGTCGATGACTCAGGCTCCATGGATTGGACGATTCTGACCAAAAAATACTGGCATTCATGTGCCTATGATCCGGATTATGGTAGTTCCAACAATGACAGCACTGATTGTGACGGCATACGGTCAGACGGGAATTTTCGTAGTTACGACGACGACCATAATACTTCGGATACTTTTCATTATGTATACGACACCTCGGATGATGTGTATTCCAATGGTTGTGGCGACACATATCCGGCTGTAGAAAACTGTACCAGCGGCAAGCGGCCTTGGGATACTGACTGGCGGGTTAGATCTGCGGCCATGAATGTACTTTACTATGATCCGGCTGTTACGTATGCGCCGTGGCCGGGGATGTCCAACGCCAGTTTCACGGCGGCGCGCAGCAATCCACAAAGCGGCGAGGCAGGGTATACATCGACCCGTGATCTCACGAATATGATTTTTGAGGTCTGGATTGACGATAGTGGTTACAGTGGCACTCGGCCGCGTCGCGGAACCAACCGCAATAAAACCACAGGCGCCAATGGTTGGGTTGACTTGTGGGACAGTCATTACACCGTCAAGCTGACGTCGTCGGGCGCAGAGATCACCACCACGACTTACACGCCTACCAACACCGATCTCGGCGCGTCCGTCTCTTCCGTCACCAGTCTGGGTGGCAGCGGCACCCATGCCGCACTTGGCACGCTCACGGTCGATCAGGTCAAGCAGGGCTT
Organism: uncultured Thiobacillus sp.; assembly: GCA_964350905.1. Classification (GTDB taxonomy): domain Bacteria; phylum Pseudomonadota; class Gammaproteobacteria; order Burkholderiales; family Thiobacillaceae; genus Thiobacillus. The sequence continues at coordinate 3,537 of CAYGMS010000102.1, forward strand.
CGCCAACTGGTACCAGTACCATCGCCGGCGTTCGTTCGTCGCCAAGGCCGCTATCAGTCAGGTGATCACCGATACACCCGATTACCGTTACGGACTGAGTGTGCTCAACAATTACACAAGTCTGTTTAAACAGATGCCTGCAGCTTCGGTCACCAACTATGCATCCCACAACAGCACCCTGATCTCAGATTTTTTTAAATACGATTGGCAATCCAATGGAACACCGTTGCGCCGTGGCCTGGAACGAGTTGGAAAATACTACGAGAACACTTTGGGTGCGTCATACCCCACTCCGATCACCCATTCCTGCCAGCAGAATTTCACGATTCTGTTTACCGACGGCTACTGGAATGGGTCCGATCCGGCCGCAGCGATAGGGAATTCTGACGGGGACGGACACAGTCTGACCCTGGCTGACGTTGCGCATTACTACTATAAGACCGACCTCAGCAGCACCCTCGCGAACAATGTGTTCACCACGCCATTCGACACAGCCAAGCATCAGCACATGGTGACTTTCGGCGTGGCCTTCGGTGTCGAGGGCAACCTGGTCGATACGGATGCTGACGGTTGGCCAAACCCCGTGTTGACGGAGTCCGGAAACTGGGGCAATCCATCAAGCGGTGATCCCCAAAAAATCGATGACCTCTGGCATGCTTCCTACAATAGCCGCGGTGAATTCATCGCGGCACAATCGCCGAGTGAACTGGTGTCTGCGCTGCAGAAAGCCTTGGCTAGCATCAAGGCACGAGCGGGATCTGCTGCGGCAGCTGCTACCAACTCGACGTCGCTCGATACGGGCAGCCGGATCTTCCAGGCGCGTTTTTCCAGCGAAGACTGGTCTGGCCAACTGCGTTCATTCAGTATCAGCACCAAGGCCGTGATTGCTCCGACGGCAGAGTGGGATGCAGGTGCCTTGATCAACACGCAAGTGGGGGCGTCGACCGATACGCGTAAAATCATCACGAAAGATGCCGCTGATGGGGTGGCGTTTGATTATTCGGTGCTGACGGCTGCCCAGAAAGCTTATCTGGATGCGGATGGCGGGGGCATAACCGATGGCCGGGGTCTGGATCGTGTAGGCTACCTGCGGGGGCACAGTCAGCATGAGGGTACCACCACCACTCCAGCTACTTTCCGTAAGCGCCCTATCAGTGTGTTGGGCGATATTGTGAGTTCGAACCCCTGGTATGTCGGTGCGCCTTCAGCGGGTTATTCTGATGTCGACCATCCTGGCTATTCAAGCTTCCGCAACACCTACCTGACCAGGAAGCCGGTCGCGTATGTGGGCGCCAACGACGGTATGTTGCATGGATTCGATTCGTCTATCGTGTGGGATCCCAATGTGGATACTGATCCAGCCGTGGATAGTGACGGGGATGGAGATTTCTCAAATGACAGCGATGGTGCCTACGTGGAAACCTCCAGCTCGGGTCTCGAAGTTCTGGCATATGTGCCAACCCCGGTCTATCAAAACCTGAGCAAACTTACGGATCAGAATTACAATGCCAACCACCGTTACTTTGTGGATGGCTCACCGATGGTGGCGGATGTCTGTGTGGCCAATTGCGGCGCCTCGACGGCTACATGGAAGTCGGTCTTGGTCGGCAGTCTGGGTGCGGGCGGCAAGGGATTTTTTGCCCTGAACGTGACCAATCCCGCAGGGGCGACCAGTACTGCTGCAGCGCCTACCTTTAGTGAGGCCAATGCAGCCAGCATTTTGCTTTGGGAATTCACCGACAGCGATGACGCGGATCTGGGACTGACCTACAATTATCCGCCTTCGCACCCGCTTACCCAGCAGGCCAAGCAGATTGTGAAAATGGAGAACGACAAGTGGGCTGTGGTTCTCGGAAACGGCTATTACAGCACGGATGGCAAGGCCGTTCTGTATGTCCTCTTCCTTGAGGATGGGGAGGATGGCGTATGGTCTGCGGGTGACTTTGTAAAAATCATTGCAGACAACACCGTCTATGCGAGCAATGGAAACGGCTTGTCCACTCCCGTTCCCTTTGACAGTGATGGCAACGGCAAGGCTGACACCATTTATGCGGGCGACCTGAAAGGAAACCTGTGGAAGTTTAATGTCAGCGCGGCGTCTGCTGCCAGTTGGGGGGTCGCATTCTCCGGCGCGCCACTGTATGTGGCGCAAGACACGGCATCACCTGTCAATAGCCAGCCGATCATTACCCCGCCGGAAGTAACGCTGCATCCCAGTGGGGGACAGATGGTGTTGTTCGGAACCGGGAAATATATGGAGACCACGGATAATGCAACAACGGCGACCCAAAGTTTCTACGGTGTATGGGACAACAACAGTGCGGTTGGCGGAGGGAGGAGCAGCCTCAACCAGAAACTGATCACGACCAGCACGATTAACGGCAACGACTACCGGGTGATTTCGGCCGGGGCGGTCGCGACCTCACCCAAGGGCTGGTATATTGATTTTCCGGCTGGAGAGCGTGTAACAGGTATCCCAAAACTGGCGAACGGGCTGATTTTTTACAATACCTTTATCCCGGCTGCCAATGCCTGTGATATCGATACCGCCGGCTGGCTGATGGTGCAAACCTATCTGACGGGAGACTTGCCTGTGTTTCCTGTGTTTGATACCAATGGGGATGGTGAGATCGATAACAACGATACCGCTGTGTCGGGTTTGAACGTTGGTGCGGCAATCGGCGGAACCACCCTCATCAGGGGCGCTGCAGGTAGCACCAAGGGTGCAGGCGTTTCCTCGCTGACCAGCGGAGACACATCGTCAGAGGAAGTGGAGTTCGGCGCCGGCTCTCGCGGCCGGATCACTTGGCGCGAGATCATTCAACAATAAGAGGATGGGCCATCATGAAAACTGAACCGACCATTATTGGGTGGCCTCGTCATCGAGCAGACCGGCTGAAGGGTTTTACCCTGATCGAACTGATGATCACGGTTGCCATCATTGGCATCCTGGCGGCGATTGCTTATCCGAGTTACACGCAGTATGTGCAGCGGGCTAACCGGGCTGAGGCGCGGGCCATTCTTCTTGAAAATGCACAGATACTGGAGCGACATTACACTATGGCTAATACCTACGTCGGGGCGGCGGGCATTATTCTTCAGGTGCCTAGGACAGGGACGGCGCGTTATACCATCGCTGCCCCGAATACTGCAGCACGACTCGTCGCTGCTTGCCCAACTGCTGGACAGTGTTTTACGTTGACTGCTACGCCAGCAGGATCCATGGCAGGAGATAATTGCGGCAATCTTGGGGTTGACGATACCGGCGCTCGAAATGCAACTGGTGCATTAGGAACTGCAGCTTGCTGGGAGCGCTGATTCTTATGTTCTTATGTTTTTTCCAGCCCTTTTGGCATAGGGAAGTTTACTCGCTCTACCGCACCTTCCAGCGAAGTTACCCCATCTGCACCTAATTCGTTCAGGCGTGTTGTTAAATCTTGCACGAGTATTTCAGGAGCTGATGCTCCGGCTGTCACGCCGATCCGTTTCTTTCCTTTTAACCACTGCGGATCAATTTCCCCGGCGTTGTCAACCATATAGGCAGGCACGCCCAGATTCCTGGCAACCTCCCGCAGCCGGTTTGAATTCGAACTGGTCGGCGAGCCCACTACAATCACTACATCACACTGCGGTGCCAGTGCCTTGACGGCGTCCTGCCGATTTTGCGTGGCGTAGCAGATGTCGTCTTTTTTCGGTCCGGTGATGTTGGGGAAACGTGCACGCAGGGCCTCGACCACGCGGGCGGCATCATCGACTGACAACGTGGTCTGGGTGACATAGGAAAGTTTGTCGGGATCGGTGACCTGCAGTCTGGCGACGTCTTCTGCCGTTTCAACCAGATACATGCCGCCTTCCGCTTGTCCCAGCGTGCCTTCGACTTCGGGGTGCCCCTTGTGGCCGATCATGACGATC
>CAYGMS010000103.1:0-4580 GCA_964350905.1 uncultured Thiobacillus sp.
ATCGGCTGCATCAGCCCCTGTGCACGGATCGAATCGGCCAGTTCCTGCAGCGATTCGCTGTCCATCTGACTGCGTGGCTGATATTTGCCCGGCGCCAGTTGCGTCACCTTCATCATGCGCAGGTCGCCTTGCGGCGGCGCGGCATTGTCTTCGCCGCCCAGTAACGCATCAAGACCGCGCCCCAGCCCCTTAAGCTTGGCCATCTGTTTTCTCCTTTGCCATCAGGCCGGCACGCTTCAACGTTTCCTCGGCCAATTCCATATACGCTTTCGCACCCTTGCACTGGCGGTCGTAGGCCAGCACCGGCAAGCCATGACTGGGCGCTTCGGCCAGCCGCACGTTGCGCGGGATCACGGTGTCATACACCTTGTCGCCAAAATGGCGCTTGATCTGGTCCGACACCTGCTGCGCCAGCGTGCTGCGCGGATCGAACATCACCCGCAACAGCCCTTCAATCTGAATGCCGGGATTCAGCCGCTGCTTCACCTTCTTGATCGTCGCCACCAGATCGGTCAGGCCTTCCAGCGCGTAGTACTCGCACTGCATCGGGATCAGCACCGATTGCGCCGCTGCAAACGCGTTCACGGTCAGCAGGTTCAGGGTCGGCGGGCAGTCCATCAGGATGAAGTCGTAGTCATCCGCCACCTCCTCCAGCGCCGCCTTCAGCCGCAGATCGCGTTGTTCCAGGTTAACCAGGTCGATTTCAGCGCCCGCGAGCTCGCGGTTGGCCGGGATCACATCAAAGTGACCCGGGCCGGAGCGCATCCTGGCCTGGCGCACGGTCACCTGATTCAGCAGGATCTGGTACACGGTTGGTAGCGCGGTGCGCTTTTCGATGCCCGAGCCCATCGTCGCGTTGCCCTGGGGATCGAGGTCAGCCAACAACACGCGCTGACCCAGTTCAGCCAGACTCGCAGCCAGGTTCACCGCCGTCGTCGTTTTGCCAACGCCGCCCTTTTGATTCGCAATTGCCAGAATTCGGCTCATTCGACAGACTCCAGAACAATCATGTGACGGCTCGCTTCCAGCCCCGGCACAGCAAGCACATGGTTAGCGCTCACTTTCGCCCAGTCTGGCAAGGTGGCTATTTCTTCATGCGGCAGCAGGCCCTTCATCGCCAGCCAGTGCCCACCCGGCTTGAGCAGATGGCGGGTCAAGCTGACAAATTCCTTCAGGTCGGAAAATGCGCGCGAGGTGATCACATCAAACTGCGCCTCGGGCCGAAAATCCTCCACCCGGCTGGTGATGACCTGCACATTACCCAGACCCAGTTCGGCCTTGGCCTGCAGCAAAAATGCGGTTTTTTTGGCGATGCTGTCGATCAGCGTCACCTGCAGCTCTGGTCGCGCAATCGCCAGCGGAATCCCCGGCAAGCCGCCGCCGCTACCCACGTCGAGCACGTAAATCGATTTGGGCATTGCGTTTGCCCCCTCCCCCGTAAGCGGGGGAGGGTTGGGGAGAGGGGGCGCAGCCTGGCCCTGAAAAAAAGGCACCGCCGCCAGTGAATCGAGCAAATGGTGGCTGACCATGCGCTCGGGATCGCGCACCGCGGTCAGGTTGTAGACGCGGTTCCATTTGTCCAGCAGCGCCAGATACGCCAACAGCTTGGCCTCGGCACCGTCGGGCAATGCCAGGCCCAGAGCGGCGATCCCCGCCTTGAGTTGCGATTCGATGCTCATGCGCTTTTCTTCTGATCGTCGGCCGGCTTTTTATCGGCAGGGAACCCGCGCTTGGCATAGACCAGCAGCACGGAAATCGCCGCCGGGGTAATCCCCTGCATCCGCGCAGCCTGCCCCAATGTTTCCGGGCGAGCGGCCTGCAGGCGCTGACGCACTTCCATCGACAATCCGCTCAGCAGGCTGTAATCAAGGTCCGCCGGCAGGCGCAGGGTTTCCTGCCCCCGCTGTTTATCGACTTCATCGTTCTGGCGGTCAATGTAGCCCTGGTATTTGGCCGCGATTTCAACCTGCTCGGCGACGCTGGGGTCGGCCTCGCCTGCGCCGCCACCCGGCAAGGTGAGGACTTGCGCGTAGTCCAGGTTGGGCCGACGCAAAAGTTCGAACAGGCTGTATTCGTGATCGATCGGCTGGCCGATGAGACGGGTGGCCGCGTCAGCAGGCAGCAGGGCCGGGTTGACCCAGGTTGCCTTGAGCCGTTCGGTTTCACGCGCGACGGCATCGCGCTTGCGGCTGAATGCGTCCCAGCGCGCATCGTCGATCAGGCCCCTGTCACGCCCGGCTTCGGTCAGCCGCATGTCGGCATTGTCTTCGCGCAATTGCAGGCGGTATTCGGCGCGGCTGGTGAACATGCGGTAGGGCTCGGAAACGCCGCGTGTAATAAGGTCATCGACCAGCACGCCGAGATAGGCTTCGTGACGCCCCGGGCTCCAGGCTTCCTTGCCCTGCACCTGCAAACCGGCATTCAGGCCTGCCAGCAACCCCTGTGCAGCCGCCTCTTCGTAGCCGGTAGTGCCGTTGATCTGGCCGGCGAAAAACAGGCCGCTGATCGATTTGGTTTCGAGCGAGGCCTTCAGATTGCGCGGGTCGTAATAATCGTATTCGATGGCGTAGCCGGGGCGCAGGATATGCGCGTGCTCCAGGCCCGGAATCGAGCGCACGACGCGCAACTGCACGTCGAACGGCAATGAAGTCGAAATGCCGTTGGGGTAGATCTCGTGGGTGGTCAGGCCTTCGGGTTCGAGGAAGATCTGGTGACTGTCCTTGTCGGCAAAGCGCGTGATCTTGTCTTCAATCGACGGGCAATAGCGTGGCCCCACCCCGCCGATCACCCCGGTATACAAGGGCGAGCGGTCGAGTCCGCCACGGATGATCGCGTGCGTTTCAGCCGTGGTGTGGGTGATCCAGCACGGGCGCTGCTCGGGATGCATCGCCGAATTGCCCATGAAAGAAAATGCCGGCGCCGGATCGTCTCCCGGCTGGGCCTGGGTTTGGCTGTAATCAATGGTGCGGCCGTCGATACGCGGCGGCGTGCCTGTTTTCAGGCGGCCGACCGGCAGGCTCAACTCGCGCAGGCGCGCCGCGAGCGACACCGACGGCGGATCGCCCATGCGCCCGGCCTGGAAGTTTTCCATGCCCACATGGATCAAGCCGGCCAAGAAGGTGCCAGCGGTCAGCACCACCGTGCGGCCAGCGAGCACGATACCGAGCTGGGTTTTGACGCCGACGACGCGATCGCCGTCGAGCACCAGATCGTCAACTGCCTGCTGGAACAGCGTGAGGTTGGGCTGGTTTTCCAACCGATGGCGGATGGCCGACTTGTACAGTACCCGGTCGGCCTGCGCCCGGGTGGCGCGCACCGCCGGCCCCTTGGAGGAATTCAGCGTGCGGAACTGAATCCCCGCCGCGTCGGTGGCCAGCGCCATCGCTCCGCCCAGTGCATCGACTTCCTTGACCAGATGCCCCTTGCCGATGCCGCCGATGGACGGATTGCACGACATGGCGCCCAGGGTTTCGATGTTGTGCGACAGCAGCAAGGTTTTCAAGCCCATGCGCGCGGCCGCCAGCGCGGCCTCGGTGCCGGCATGGCCGCCGCCGACGACGATAACATCGAATGCTTCAGGGAATTTCATGGCCGCCATTCTACCTGTTGCGCGCCGGCGTTTCACGTGAAACATGGCCGCCCGCCCCTCACAGCAGCTGAAAGTGACGCTGGACTCAGCCCGCGGCTTTGGCTTCCAGTGCCTCCCAGCGCGCCAGGGCATCCAGCATTTCAGCTTCGATGGCTTCATTACGGGCATTTAATGCGGCCGCATCCAGCGCACCCGACTGATACAGCTTGGGATCGAGTAGCTGATCTGCGATGCGCGCTTGCTCTTCTTCAAGTGCCTGGATTTGCACAGGCAGCGTTTCCAGTTCCCGCGCCTCCTTGTAGCTGAGTTTGCTCTTGGCCGCGGCCTTGGCTGGCGCGGAGGCAGCCGCGGGCTTCGCGGCTGTCGTTTGCGAAGCCGCGGAGTCGGCGCGCTTCTGCTCTGCTTTCCAAGCCAGCCAGTCGGCATAGCCGCCAACAATCTCGGTCAGCTTGCCGTCCCCTTCGAACACAATGGACTGGGTGACGACGTTGTCGAGGAAGGTGCGATCATGCGAGACGATGAGCACGGTGCCACTGTAATCCTGTAACAATTCTTCCAGCAACTCCAGCGTATCGATGTCGAGATCGTTGGTCGGCTCGTCCAGCACCAGCAGGTTGGCCGGGCGCGCGAACAGGCGCGCCAGTAGCAAGCGGTTGCGCTCGCCGCCAGACAGCGCCGACACCTTGGCACGCGCCCGCTCGGCCGGGAACAAAAAGTCTTCCAGATAGCTGATGACGTGCTTGCGCTGTCCGCCAATTTCCACAAAGTCCGAACCAGGCGAAATCGTGTCGATCAGGGTGGCATCGTCATTCAACTGGTTGCGGAACTGGTCGAAGTACGCCACTTCGAGCTTGGTGCCCCGCTTGATCGTGCCGGACTGCGGTTGCAAATCACCCAGAATAAGACGGATCAGCGTGGTTTTGCCTGCGCCGTTCGGGCCAAGCAACCCAAGCTTGTCGCCACGCAGCACCGTGGTGGTGAAATCACGGAT
>CAYGMS010000103.1:4680-7438 GCA_964350905.1 uncultured Thiobacillus sp.
CAGCACACGATCATCGAAGCCGTAGGTGACGTGCTCAAGCTCGGCCACCACCTTGCCCGATCGCTCGCCGGAATCGATCTGGAACCCCACCTGTCCGGTGCGGCCCATGCGCGCCTCACGCACCTGGCGCAGGGCCTCGAGCCGGCGCACCCGACCTTCGTCGCGACAACGCCGCGCCTGCACGCCCTTGCGGATCCAGACCTCTTCTTGTTTCCAGAACTTGTCGAATTTGCGGTTATGTACCGCTTCGATCTCCAGTTGTTCGGCCTTCTTGACGCGATATGCGCTGAAATTGCCGGCATATTCGCGTAACTGGCCACGATCAAGCTCAACAATACGATTTGACACATTGTCCAGAAAACGCCGGTCGTGGGTGATGAACAACAAGGCGCCCTTGAAGTCGATGAGCAGGCCTTCCAGCCACTCAATGGCCGCGAAGTCGAGATGGTTGGTCGGCTCGTCGAGCAGCAGCAACTCGGGGTCGGTGACCAGCGCGCGCGCCAGCGCGACACGCTTTTTCAGGCCGCCGGACAAGGTATCGACTGCACGATCGGCATCCAGGCCCAACCGCTGCAGCGTTTCCTCCACCCGACTGTTGAGCCGCCAGGCATCGTGGATTTCCAGCTCATGCGACAGCCGCTCCAGGTCTTCGAAGGCGTCCATGTCGCCTTCGGCCACCCGGTGCGCCGCAGCATGGTAATCGGCCAGCAGGCGCTGCGCCTCACCCACGCCTTCGGCCACCGCCTCGAATACCGTATGCCCGGCCTGAAACTGCGGCTCCTGCGGCACGTAAGCCAGCTTCAGCGCCGGCTTGCGCCACACCTCGCCCGCATCCGGCGGGTTGATCCCGGCGATGATCTTGAGCAGGCTGGACTTGCCGGTGCCATTGCGCCCGATCAGACCGATACGCTCCCCGGCCTCGACCACCAGCGAGGCGCCGTCAAGCAAAGGCCAATGGCCATAGGCCAGTTCGAGTCGGTCAAAAGTAAGCAGGGGCATGGGGCGTCAACGGTTCACAAACACAGGGGCGGAATTATCCGCGATTGAGAGCGGCATGTACGGCTTGGGCAATATTTAATGCGCCGGGGGTATCGCCATGCAGGCACAGCGTATCTGCAGCGATCACCCGGCTGCCCCCTTCCAGCGTCGATACGGCCCGACCCTGCGCGAGGGCAAGCGCCTGCTCGGCGGCCCGATCGGGGTCGGTCAACACCGCTCCTGCTGTTTCACGTGAAACCAGCTGACCGTTGGCCTGATAACGGCGGTCGGCAAAGGCTTCATTCAGCACCGCCAGTCCGGCGGCGCGGCCGGCCTCGATCAAAAGTGATCCCGACAGACCCACCAACACCAGCGCCGGATCAAATGCTGCAACCGCACGGGCGATGGCCGCCGCCACGCTCGGGTCCTGTGCCGCCACGTTATACAGCGCGCCATGCGGCTTCACGTGCTGCAACCGCAGCCCCAGCCGGGCGGCCTGCTCGGCCAGCGCATCGGTTTGCCGGGTCACCCAGGTCACGATGTCCGCCTCGGTCGCCGCCATCGGGCGACGGCCGAACTGCGCGCGATCCGGATAACTCGGATGCGAGCCGACCAACACCCCATGCTCGGCCGCCAGCTGCAGCGCGGCTGTCATGCTTGCGGCGTCTCCGGTGTGGCCACCGCTGGCAATCGACACGCGTGACAGATAGGGCATCAGCGCGGCGTCATCGTAGCCCTCGCCAATGTCGGCATTCAGCTCGATCATGCCAGCGCCTCGATAATCCATTCTGCCGGGGCCAGCGCCCGGGCGGCCGCATGCTCGATCGTAACAAACTGCACCGTGGAGCCCGGCCGCAACTGTGCCAGCCGGGGCCAATCGGCAGAAATCACCCCGGCGATGACTGGATAGCCCCCCGTCACCGGCCCATCCCAGCCCAGAATGATCGGCTGGCCATCAGGCGGAACCTGTATTGCACCCGGCAGCACCCCTTGCGACGGCAGTTCAATGCATGAATACGACACCACCGGACCCGCCAGGCGCAGCCCGCGACGATCCGACGACGCCCCCACCTGATATTCGCCGCTGAAAAATGCGGCCAGGCCTGCGTCATCAAACAGCCCGGCCTGGGGCCCGGCTATCACGCGGAACGGTGCATTCTCCGGGCTGGATGTCGGGCAACGCGCCCGCTTCAGATGCACTTCGTGGGACGTCGCGCCCCCCTGCAGCACATCACCCACCCGCAGCGGCCGCCCCTGGTGGCCGCCAAATCCCGCCGGGAAAAAGGTGCAGCGGCTACCCATTATCAACCGCTCCACGATCCCGCCCTGCACGGCCAGCCAGCACCGGCAGCCTGTAACCGCATGCTCCAGCGCCAGGGTTTCCCCCTCCCCCAGAACCAGCGTTTCGTTCCATCCCGCGGCCACCCCGCTGCTACGCGTCGCCTTGAATTCGGCACCGGTCAACGCCACCACCCCGCCCGCCGGAAATCGCAGGGTCGGACCCGACAGGGTAATTTCCAGTCCGGCCTGGCTTTCATCGTTCCCCACCAGCCGGTTCGCCGCCGCCAGTGCGTTCGGGTCCGCCGCCCCACCCGCAGGAACGCCCAGCGCACCCCGGCCCGGGCGCCCCTGGTCCACGACCAGGTCGCACAGCCCCGCCTGCAGCACGTCAATCATGAGGAACAAAGCGTACCCGGTCGCCCGGCATCATCAATGCCGGGGCACTGCGCCGCGGATCGAATAGCTCGGCGGGGGTCCGCCCGATAATCTGCCAGCCTCC
>CAYGMS010000104.1:0-7390 GCA_964350905.1 uncultured Thiobacillus sp.
CGGTCTTGATGAGCGCACGTATTCTCGACGGTAAGGCCATGGCCGACACCATCCTTGCAGTGATCCACGACAAGGTGGCTGAACGCGAGGTACAGGGCAAACGCCGTCCTGGGCTGGCGGTGATTCTGGTGGGGGACGATGCGGCTTCGGCCGTGTATGTGCGCAACAAGAAGCGTGCGTGCGAACGCGCCGGGGTGACCAGCGTGGCGTACGATCTGCCCGGCGCAACGACGCAGGAAGAGGTGTTGGCGCTGATTGCCACGCTGAACGACGATCCGGCCATCGACGGCATCCTGGTGCAGTTGCCGCTGCCGGCGCATATCGATACCGAGACCGTGATCGAATGCATACGCCCGGACAAGGATGTCGATGGCTTCCATCCCTACAACATTGGCCGGCTGGCGGTCAAAATGCCGACGCTCAGACCCTCCACACCGCGCGGCATCATGACCCTGCTGCGCGCCACCGGCGAGGAACTGCGCGGCAAGAACGCGGTGATGGTGGGCGCATCGAATATTGTCGGTCGGCCGATGAGCCTGGAATTGCTGCTGGCGGGCTGCACCATCACCGTATGCCACAGCGCCACGCGTGACCTGGAAAGCTTTGTACGGTCTGCCGAGGTGCTGGTGGTGGGCGTGGGCCGGCCGCGCATGATACCGGGCGACTGGATACGCAAGGATGCGATCGTGATTGATGTTGGCATCAACCGCCTGCCAGATGGCAAACTGGTCGGTGATGTCGATTTTGAACCGGCGGCTGAACGCGCCAGCTGGATCACCCCGGTGCCGGGTGGGGTGGGCCCGATGACGGTGGCAACCCTGCTGGAAAATACGCTTGAAGCCGCGCAGATGCACAACCCCTGAAATTAAGCTTAGTGCAAGGCCCTCAAATACGCCACGTCCACAAACGGCTGGTTGAGGTCGGCGCCGGCGAGCCGCCGGTTGGGCGCACCGGGTTCGCCGAGGTCGGACAGCACGACCATCGCGCCGGTGAAATCGTGATCCAGCGTGTAGTCGTTGACGGTGACCAGTGTTTTCAGGCCCGCACCGAGACTCGCGCGCAAACCATTTTCAGAGTCCTCGAAAGCCAGGCAATCAGCCGGGTTCAATCCCATTTTCTCCAGCGCGTAATGATAAATATCAGGCGCAGGTTTTTTGGCCGGCACGATATCGCCCGCCGCAATGACCTCGAACCAGTCCTGAGTGCCTGAACCCAGACTGTGTTCCAGCAGTACGGTGACATTTTCCGGGGTGGTGGTGGTGGCTATCGCCAGGCGCAGCCCGGCGGCTCGTGCCTCGTTCAGCAGACGTTTGACCCCGGGCCGCATCGGGATGCCCCCCTGAGTTGCAAGCGCCATATAGTGGCGGGTCTTGGCCTTATGAAGCTCGGCCACCAGGTCGTCAAAATCATCCGGCTTTCTATAGTCCGCCCGGAAGTGGTCGATATAGTATTTCATCCGCTCCTTGCCGCCGGTAACCGCGAGCAGTTGGCCGTAGAGTGCGACGTCCCAGTGCCAGTCAAGGCCGGCATCCTTGAAGGCCTGGTTGAATGCGGGGCGGTGTCCGTCACGTTCAGTATCGGCAAGCGTGCCGTCGACGTCGAATAGCAGGGCAAGTAGGGTCATATGGGTTGCGGCAGTTAAACGATTCTGATATTAAGTCGGGTCGGGTTTTTCCCGGAACCAACAGACAACTGAATTTTTCGAAGAGAATGAGATGGCTGAAACTTTGATGCGCTTTGCGCCTTACAAGGCCAAAAAAGGCGAAGAATACATGAATGCGAAACAGCTCGGGCATTTTCGCAAAATGCTCGAGGCCTGGAAAGCTGAACTGTCACAGGATATCGATACCACCCTGCACTCGATGCAGGATGAGCAGACTGTCTTCGCCGATCCCAACGACCGTGCCACCCAGGAATCGGATATGGCGCTGGAGTTGCGCAATCGTGATCGCGAGCGCAAGCTGATCAGGAAAATCACCGAAACCATCGCCAAGATTGATGCTGAGGATTATGGTTATTGTGAATCCTGCGGCGTTGAAATCGGCCTGGATCGCCTGCAGGCACGTCCCACGGCAACCATGTGCATCGACTGCAAAACGCTTGAGGAAATACGTGAGCGCCAGGTCGCAAAATAGAGACGGGGTGTCAGTTTGCGCTATGGGCTGACGCGCCAGATTTCCGATTATTTCAGACCGAAAAAAGAGCCTGTGCCATGATAAATACCGACGAATTTGACCGCTACTACAATGGGCTGCTCTATAGCGTGATGCGCTGGGATCAGTTGACGGCCTTTTGGGAAAAGGTGGATGTTGAGGCCGGGTGGTATCTCTATGCCGTAGGCCAGAATGTTCCAGATGAGCCGTCCACCGCGGACAAGGTACAGCAATTTACCCGTGAACTGGACGAGTTATTGCGGCGTGAACACCATGAAGATTATTGCGCAATTGTCTACGCAGACGATCTGGACGCACCCAACTTCATCAAGATATACGACCCCAATCACCTTGGCAGTTCATGTGGTTCGAGCTCGATGAAATCTTCAATTTTGCCGGGCTGGGTGATGAGCCAGACACCGCCGCGCGAGCTCGAAATGAATGGCGTGGTAACCGGCCAGCGCAAACGCTGGTGGCAAACATTTCTCGGTAGTTCAGCATAAAAAACCGCGCCCGAGAGCGCGGTTTTTCTTTGGCCAGAAAGTTACTTCTTGGCAGGTGCAGCAGGCGTTGCGGGTGCAGCCGGAGCGGCAGCATCAGCCTTTGCAGCGCCCTTGGCCTTGGCATCCTTGGGCGCAGCGGCAGGTTTTTCAGCAGCGGTCGCGGCGACTGCAGCAGGTGCGGCGGCAGCGGCGGGGGCCTTGGCAGCATCAGCAGCAACAGCGGACATGCTGAAAGCGCCAACAATCGTCGCGGCGACCAGGGAAGACATCAGTTTGCTCATGTGTTTCTCCAGAATATTCATGAATTGAACATGCAATTGCGAAGTGCAACTACATGTCAGGCACTATGCGGCGCCATGCTTACATGAACCTTACAAATTCAACTTTCATCCACGCTGGCTTTTGAGGGTTCGATGGGCGTGAATTGACTGACTTTATGTCAGACTTCGGGCATGAAAATATTGCTCGTAGAGGACGACATCACCTTGGGAGAGGCCGTCGTGTTGGCTGTCCGGCAGGCGGGCTTTGCGGTCGACTGGACGCGTGATGGCGTGCAGGCTGACAGCGCCCTGTCAGGCTATGCTTACGATGTCGTGCTGCTGGATTTGGGTTTGCCGCGGCGGGAAGGACTGGACGTCCTGCGTAATTTGCGCAAACGTGGCGCAACCTTACCGGTGATGATTCTGACTGCACGTGACTCGGTGGAAGATCGGGTGCGTGGGCTGGATGCCGGGGCGGATGATTATCTACTCAAACCTTTTGCGCTGGATGAACTCCTGGCGCGTTTGCGGGCATTACTACGGCGGTCGCATGGCTTGGCTGATACCCGGATTCACATGGGACGTCTGGATTTTGACAGCGTCAGGCGCCAGGCTCGTGTGGACGGCGCACCGTTGATATTGTCCGCTCGGGAGGTGGAGGTGCTCGAGATTCTGCTGAATCATGGCGAACGCGTCACCGCCAAGGAAGCGATCACGGACCGTCTGACGGGCTGGGATGACGGGGTGGGAGACAATGCAGTGGAAGTTTATATTCATCGTTTGCGGCGCAAACTGGAAGGCTCAGGCGTGTTGATCCGCACGTTGCGTGGCCTGGGGTATGTGCTGGAAGTTGAACGTTGAATACCCGGATGCAAAAGAGCCTGCGCTGGCAGTTGATCGTTCGCATGCTGTTGATGCTGCTGCCGTTGTTTATCCTGCTGTGGGCCATAGCCTATTTCTCCAGCCAGTATTTTATTAATGAGACCTTCGACCGTTCGCTGGCACGTCGAACCTATGCGCTGGCAGATAGAGTCGAAGTATTGAACGGCAGCGTGCTTGTCGATATCCCGGTTGCGGCGCGCGCAGTGCTGGCTTTTGATCAGGAAGACCTGTTGTTTCATCGGGTTTTGGATCCACAGGGTCGGATAATTGAAGGGGAGATCGACATGCCTCCGCTCCCTGGCAAGCGGGGGATCAAGCCGGGCCAGTTGCTTGTTTACGATGGGATCAAGGAAGGCGAGAAGGTTCGGGTGGCGGCTTTTGCACTGCCGCTTCGGGGTACCAGTGCGAAGGGGACGGTGCTGATTCAGGTGGGTGAAACCTTGTCGCGCCGGCTGGACATGGCTGATCGTGCCACCCTGGCCATCGTGATCCCGATGTTGTTGATGACGCTGGCTGCAGTAGCGGCCATCGCCTATGGCGTGGGTCGGGGGCTCGAGCCCCTGAGCCGGTTGCGTGACCGCCTGTCTGCCCGGGCGGCACTTGATCTGCGACCGGTTCCACTGGAGGGTACGCCTGCGGAATTGCGCCCATTCCTGGATGAAATCAATTCGCTATTGCAGCGTTTGGCAGAAGCGGTCGAAGCGCAGTCACGTTTTGTGGCGAATGCCGCGCATCAACTGCGTACACCCATCGCGGGGATCCGGACACAGGCCGAAGCGGCTTTGGCCACCGGGCGTGCTGAAGACGCGCAGCACGCCTTGGTGCGTATTGCGAAATCAACCCAGACCATGGGCGATCTGGTTCAGAAGCTGCTCATTCTGGCGCGTGTGGATGCCGCAGAAAATACCTTGTGTTTGCAGCGGTTGGATGGGACTGAACTGGTGAGGGAGATCGCGCGTGAGTGGGCGCCCCAGGCCTTGGCTAAAGGCGTGGAAATAGGATTTAAAGCAAGGGGTGACGATGCGGCCGTGATGGGGGATGCTCAATTGCTGCAGGAGATGCTGGCCAATCTGATTGACAATGCCCTGCGTTATGGCGGGACGCAGATCATGTTGGCGGTGCGTGCTACGGAGCAGGGTTCAGACTGGCTGGTGACTGACAATGGCCCTGGCATACCCGAGTCACAGCGTTCCGCCGTGTTTGCACCATTCTATCGTCTGTCCGGTGGGGTGGATGGAGCGGGGTTGGGGTTGACGATCGTGCAGCGTATTGCGCAGTTGCATGGCGCGGTTGTGAGCCTGGAAGCCGGGAGCGGGGGAGCCGGGCTGGCTGTTCGTGTCCATTTTCCGCCCCCTGCGGTTTAGTGCAGCCACACAATAAAAAACCGCGCCCGAGAGCGCGGTTTTTCGTGACGCGGACCAGGCTTAGCCGGCGTTTTCCGGCGTTTCGCTGTCGTTGGTGACGGGAGCAGGAGCGGGGGCTTCCAGCAGCGCCTTCATCGACAAACGCAGGCGGCCTTTTTCATCGGCCTCCAGTATCTTCACCTTCACGACCTGGCCTTCTTTCAGGTAGTCGCCGATGGTGTTGACGCGCTCGTGGGCGATCTGCGAAATATGCAGCAGGCCGTCGCGGCCCGGCAGCACGTTGACGATCGCACCAAAGTCCAGCAGTTTGATGACCGGGCCTTCGTAGATCTTGCCAACTTCGACCTCGGCCGTGATTTCTTCGATGCGACGCTTGGCGAGTTCGCCGGCTTCGATGCTGGTACAGGCGATCTTGACGTTGCCGTCTTCCTGGATGTCGATCTGGGTGCCGGTTTCTTCGGTCAGCGCACGGATGACAGCACCGCCCTTGCCGATCACGTCACGGATCTTTTCAGGATTGATCTTCAGCGCGATGATGCGCGGTGCGTAGGCCGACATTTCGTGCGTACCCGACGACACCGACGCCTTCATGATTTCGAGGATGTGCAGGCGGCCTTCTTTAGCCTGTTTCAGCGCAGCGTCCATGATTTCTGCCGTGATGCCCTGGATCTTGATGTCCATTTGCAGCGCGGTGACACCTTTTTCGGTACCCGCAACCTTGAAATCCATGTCGCCGAGGTGATCTTCGTCGCCGAGGATGTCTGTCAGTACAGCGAACCTGCCGCCTTCCTTGATCAGACCCATGGCGATACCGGCGACGTGCGCTTTCAGCGGTGCGCCTGCATCCATCAGCGACAGGCAGCCGCCGCATACTGAAGCCATCGACGATGAGCCGTTGGATTCGGTGATTTCTGACACCACACGCATGGTGTAGCCGAATTCTTCTTTGCTCGGCAGTACGGCCATCAGCGCGCGTTTTGCCAGGCGGCCGTGACCGACTTCGCGGCGCTTGGGAGCACCGACGCGACCGGTTTCACCAGTGGCGTAGGGTGGCATGTTGTATTGCATCATGAAGCGGTCGGAGTAGGAGCCTTCGAGCGCGTCGATGGTTTGTTCGTCGCGCCCGGTGCCGAGCGTGGTGATGACCAGCGCCTGGGTTTCGCCACGGGTGAACAGCGCCGAGCCGTGGGTGCGCGGCAATACGCCGGTGCGGATGGTGATCGGGCGCACAGTGCGGGTGTCGCGGCCGTCGATACGTGGCTGGCCGGACAGGATGCGGTTACGCACCACGCTGGCTTCCAGGCGGTGGAATGCATCCTTCACGCTGTTGGCGGCGACGGTGTCCATCCCGGCAGGAATCAGTTCAGCGTAGACCTGGTTTCGGATGTCGTCGACTGCCGTGGTGCGCGCCTGTTTTTGCTTGATGCTATAAGCCTGCTGCAGGCTGTTTTCGGCCAGCGTCTTCAGGCGTTCCACCATTGCTGCATCTTCGGCAGGAGCCTGCCAGTCCCATGCATCTGCACCGGCTTCGTCAGCCAATTCGTTGATCGCATTGATGACGGCGCGCATCTGGGTATGGCCGAATACCACCGCACCCAGCATGATGTCTTCCGGCAATTCCATCGCTTCGGATTCGACCATCAGCACAGCGGATTCCGTGCCTGCGACGACCAGGTCGAGCGCGGAATTTTTCAATTCGGAATGGGTCGGGTTCAGCACGTATTCGCCGTTGATGAAGCCAACGCGTGCGGCGCCCACCGGACCGTCAAACGGCAAGCCGGACAGCGATAGCGCGGCGGACGCACCGATCAGCGCGGGAATGTCGGCGCTGACTTCGGGGTTGGACGAGATCACCGTGGCGATGAGCTGCACTTCGTTGAAAAAGCCTTCCGGGAACAGCGGACGGATCGGGCGATCGATCAGACGGCAAATCAGAATTTCACCGTCGGACGCGCGGCTTTCGCGCTTGAGGAAACCGCCGGGGATGCGACCAGCAGCGTAGGTTTTTTCCTGATAGTCAACGGTCAACGGGAAGAAGTCCTGGCCGGGCTTGACGTCGGTTTTGGCGACGACGGTGACCAGGACCACGGTGTCTTCAATGCTGACGAGCACGGCGCCGCCTGCCTGGCGGGCGATTTCGCCGGTTTCCAGCGTGACCTGTTGGCGGCCGTAGGTGAAAGTTTTCTTGATAGCGCTCACACGAGTTCCTTTCAAAGCAAAAACGCCCC
>CAYGMS010000105.1:0-904 GCA_964350905.1 uncultured Thiobacillus sp.
CCCGCATATCTTCCGACGGTACTGCGTATCTCACCGCCGCTCAGATTGCAGCGGGTGATCTCACGCAACGCGTCAAAACAACGGATCGCGGCGATGAATTCGATCTGCTGGCAGGACACTTGAACACCATGCTCGAACGCATCGAACATGCCGTTGCGGGTATGCGTGAAGTGTCTGACAACGTGGCACATGATTTGCGCAAACCACTGTCGCGTCTGAAAACACGCGCTGAGGTCGTACTCAACAAGCCACGCGACACTGCCGCCTATCGAGAGGCACTGGCGCAGACTGTTAGCGATGCCGACGAATTGATGCGCACGTTCGATGCATTGTTGTCGATCGCCCGGCTCGAAGCGGGTAGCGAGATGACTGGACGAGAAACAATCGACCTTGCCGAGCTGGTCCGTGATGTCGCCGGGCTTTACGCTGACGAAGCCGAGGACATGGCGCGGCCGTTCCAGCTCGAATTGGCCGATGGCATCCTGGTGTCGGGAAGCCGCGCACTGCTCGCCCAAGCGCTTGCCAACCTGCTCGACAACGCCTTTAAATACAGCGCGCCAGAGGTGGCACTGGAAGTGCTCCTGGAGCGTGACGATTCAAATGCACGGATCACTGTGCGTGATCATGGCAAGGGGATTCCGCCGAGCGATCACGTGCGCATGATCGAGCGCTTCGCGCGTGGCGATACGGCGCGCAGTCAATCGGGTAGTGGTTTAGGGCTGGCGCTGGTGCAAGCGGTAATGCATGCTCATGGTGGGAAGCTGGAACTCAGCGACACTCCGGGCGGAGGCTTGACTGCGCGGCTGATGTTACCGCTGAACTAAGACTTATGTTGCCGGGTTCGTCAAATCTGAAAAGTGGCCAACAGTACCACTCCTTCGAGCAATCCACGTCCCCTTCTGTC
>CAYGMS010000105.1:914-7381 GCA_964350905.1 uncultured Thiobacillus sp.
CTGTCAGGTGGAGGCTGGTATTCAGTTGTCTGCTTATCTAACCGAACAAACCAGGCGGCCAGCCCTTCGCTATCGGTGGATGATAAAAACAAACACCCAAGCTCGAAATTCAGGAACAGGCTACGCAAATCCACATTGGCCGATCCGGCCAGGGCAAGGTCGTCTGCCAGCAACGCCTTGGCATGGAGCATGGCATGGGGGATGACTTTGATGATTGCTCCGGCTGCAACCAGTTCGCGTAGATAACGGGCGCGCGCCAGATCCGCCAGTCGGTGGTTGGATTGCCGGGGAAGCAGCAGGCGCACCTCCACCCCGCGTCGCGCAGCCAGCACCAGTGCCTGTTGCAAGGCTTCGTCCGGAACGAAGTAGGGGGTGGCGATCCAGATACGGTGTTGCGCGCTGTAGCACGCCGTCAGCATCAGTTCGTGCAGGGTGTCGCGCGCGAGCGTCGGGCCGGACGGAATGACCTGGACCGTCGACAGGCCAACGGCCGCTGGCATGTCGGTATCGGCATCGGGCGTCTGCTTGCTGGCAAAAGCCCAGTCGGCAGCAAATACCTGCGACATGTCGGCCACGGCGGGGCCGGCGACACCAAAGCTTAGATCGATCCATTCGCTGTCGGCGGCGAAGTACTCGTCGGCCACATTGCGCCCGCCGGTCCATGCGCGCGCGTGGTCGGCGATCACCAGCTTGCGGTGATTGCGCAGATTGGTGCGCCCACGCAGTGGACGATGCAGCAGTGGAATGAACCAGGCCACTTCCACGCCGGCCGCGCGCAATCGGCGCAGGCCGTGCCGTGCCAATAGCAGCGAGCCGATCCCGTCGATCAATAAACGAACCCGTACCCCGGCTTCGGCGCGCGTGGCGAGTTGTTCCATGAAACGGCTGCCGCGCGCGTCGTCGCGCAATAGAAACAAGGCAATATCGAGGGTGCGGGTGCTGCCATTCACCATGGCGATCAACTCGTTCCAGGCCGAATCGCCGTCGCGATGCCAATTCACCTGGTTGCCCGTGCGTGGCGGTGGCACTCCCGCGCTGGCGAGCAGACGGGCCAGTGGCGTGCCTGCCTCGGTGGGCAGCGGATGCGAGACAGGCGCCGCGGGTGCGGCCAGCTTGCGGGTTCCCAGCGTGAGATAGACCGGAACCGCCAGCCAGGGCGCGCTTACCATGAAGACGATCCAGCCCAGCGTGGCAGCAGGCGAGCGTCTCTGCCGTAGCAGATGGCCGATCAGCAGGGCGGTGATCAGCACCCCGGCAATCAGCGAAAAATGCAGTACAGTGAGTTGACCCATGGCTTCAATATGAACAGAAACGGCTCGATGATACCGCCTGCACGACACGCGCCCGGCCATCCCGGGATTCCGCCCACCTGGACGTCCAGTGACAAGGATCTGGTTGGTACCGCGATCGGACCATCGCGCGTGTGGTTCACGCTCGGGCGCGGCATTGTCAACGAGGTGTACTACCCGCGCATCGACATCCCGCAGATACGCGACCTCGGCTTCATCGTGGCCGACGGCACGGGCTTCTGGGTCGAGGTCAAACGGCTGGCGGGGTACACCCTGACTACGCCGGCACCGGGCATTCCCTTGCCCACCGTCGTTCACCGCCATCCGCGCTTTACTTTGACTTTGCGTATCTGCCCGGACCCCAATCGAGACGTGCTGCGGCTGGAGGTGGAATTGCAGGGCGATGCAGACCTGCGCCCCTATCTGCTGCTTGCGCCTCATCTGGGCGGCACCGGCTGGAATAACCGGGCCTGGGCAGGCACGCACCGGGGGCGGCGCATGCTGTCGGCACGGCAGGGGCCGTTCGCATTGGCTTTGCTGGGTGTGGACGCGGATTTTCGCGATGCCCTGGGTGCCGCTTCGGCCGGCCATGTCGGTGTAACCGACGGCTGGCAGGACTTCGCTCATCATGGCCGCATGACCTGGAACTGGGACGAGGCGGGCCCCGGCAATGTGGCGCTGATGGCGGCACTGCCGCAAAAGGTGAATCTCGCGCTGGGGTTGGCCGCCTCGCCACAGGCTGCGGCAACCTTGGCATTGTCCAGCCTTGCCGAGCCTTTTGAGGCCATGCGGGAGCAACAACGCGCCGCCTGGACCGACTGGTATGCAGTGTGCGAGACACGCTGCTCGGCATTTAAGCTGCCAGATGCATTGGGCGAGCAATTGCGGCTTTCCGCCCAGGTCTTGAAAACGCATTCCGACAAGACCTTTAGCGGCGCCATGGTGGCTAGCCTGTCGGTGCCCTGGGGTAGCCAAGGCGAAGAGCGCGGCGGCTATCACCTGGTCTGGCCGCGTGACCTGGCCGAATGCGCACAGGCCATGCTGGCACTGGGCGGCGAGATCGAGGCGCGTGCCGTGCTGGGCTATCTCATGGCTACGCAGAATCCGGATGGCCATTGGTATCAGAACCAGTGGCTGGGCGGCCGTCCGTACTGGCAGGGCATCCAGTTGGACGAAACCGGCTTTCCGGTATTGCTCGCGGTTAGTTTGGCCGAGCGCGATGCATTGGACGGAATGCCGGTGGCGGACATGACGCGGCGAGCACTTGCTTTTCTGGTGCGAGAGGGCCCGGCCAGCCCGCAGGACCGCTGGGAGGAAGATGCGGGCGTCAACCCTTATACGCTCGCCGTATGTATTTCCGCCCTGGTAGCCGGCGCAGAATTGCTGCCCGAGAACGAGCGTGCGTTGCCGCTGCTTGTGGCGGACTTCTGGAATGCCCGCCTGGAAGCGTGGTGCGTGGCGCGCGACAGCGACATGGGAATCGCCCACGGCATTGCCGCCCATTATGTGCGCGAGGCACCGGTGGAAATTCTGACGTGTCCCGCCGCCCTGCGTCGGCACTTGGCCATCAAGAACCGCGCTGACGATCCCGACCTCAATGCCTCCGCGCAGGTGGGCGTTGATTTCCTGCAGCTGGTCCGTCTCGGTCTGCGCCAAGCCGATGATCCGCTGATTCTGGACAGCCTCAAGTTGGCCGATGCCTTGCTGAAGGTGAACACGCCCAGTGGGCCTGTCTGGCGTCGCTACAACGGCGACGGCTATGGCGAGCACGCCGACGGCACCCCCTTCGATGGTACCGGCCTCGGCCGTGGCTGGCCGTTGCTGGTGGGCGAACGCGGCCATCATGCCTTGGCCCTGGGGGAAGACCCGCTGCCTTATCTTGACGCAATGAACGCTATGGCCGGCGCCGGTGGTCTGTTGCCGGAACAGGTATGGGATGCGGCACCGTTGCCGGAACAAAACCTGTACCCGGGCAGGCCGACCGGTTCCGCCATGCCGCTGGCGTGGGCGCATGCCGAGTTCGTCAAGCTGGCTGCTTCGCATGCGCTGGGGCGGGTGTTCGATCGTCCGGTGGCGGTCTGGCAGCGTTATGCGGGCATGCATCCGGTCGCTGCCACCTGGGTCTGGACACCCGGCGCCCGTATCACCCGCCTGGAGGCTGGACGCAACCTGCTCATCCTGCTACCGCGCCAAGCCCTGCTGCGTATCGGGTTTGACAGATGGAAAGACGCGCGCGATCTGCCCACTGTGCTCTTGGGACTGGAACTGCATGGAGTGAACCTGACTGCTGATCAGCTACAAGGGCATGGCATTCTGGATTTCACCTGGCAATGGCAGGACGGGACGTGGCTGGGTGAGGATATCCAGCTGGAACTGACTAACTGAGCTGTCAGCCGAGTGCGCTGGCGACCAGATTGAGCGTCAGCGCCAGCACCATGAGGTTGAAGCCGAACGACACCAGCCCATGCAGCAACACCATGTGACGCATTGTCGGATGCGTGATGCCGACATCGGCGACCTGCGAGGTCATACCGATTACAGCGGCGAAATATGCGAAGTCGAGGTAGGTCGGCTCGGATTCGCCGGGGAAAACCAGACCACGCGAGCACTCCCTGTAGTAACGGCGTGCGTAGCGCAGGGCGAACACAGTTTGTATCAATAGCCAGGTGGCGGCCAAAGAGGTGAGTGCCAGCCCGATGTGCAGCCAGCGTGCCAATCCAATGTGGTTCTTGACCGAATCCGTCACCAGTAGCACACCCACCAAGCTCACCCACGATATCGCAACAATCATGAAATAAAGGGCGGTCGATCCTGGGTCGAGGCTGGACGCGCGCAGCCGGGTCTGCGCTGCATCGAGCCGCCCAACCCCCCACCAAACAATGATGAGATACACCAGGCAGCCTGCCAGCCAGCCGGATAGCAGCCAGGTTTCCCACAAATTCGACTGGGTAAGTAGCATGACGACAACACTGATCAGTCCGGCAACGAGTATGCGATGCCAGGCACGCAACCGGGCAAGCGGATGGAGGTCGGCATGTGGAAACGGCAGCAGTAGCTTCATTGCTTTGCCCTGTTGCGTTGTTTAGCGACAAGGTGGGCGATGAGTGCCAGCAGTACAACCGCCAGCATGCCCCAGTGTTCAACACGATGCAGACCGTCAACGTGGCGGGCGAGCAGGGCACCAAAGAAGTAGCCCATGCCAGCTACCAGGGGCGCCCACAACAGCGCAGAGAGCAGATTGAACAACAGAAAGCGCTGCCACGGAATACTGCTCATGCCGACCGCGATCGGCAGTGCGGTGCGCAGGCCCCAGGCAAAGCGCATGGCAAGAATAATCTTGATCGGGTGGTGTTCGATCAACACCACTGCACGCTGAACCTTGCCGCCAAGCCACGGGCGGCGTGCAGTCAGGCGCGTGCCCTGGCGGCGGCCGAGCATGAACCATACCTGGTCGCCGATGACTGCACCTAGCATGGCGACGGCAACCACTGCAGCGAAATCGAGATAGCCGCGATGCGTGGCGTAACCCGCAAGCAGCAGCACGGTTTCACCCTCCAGCAGGCTTCCGGCGAACACAGCGAGCAGACCATACTGAGCAACAAGGATAGAGAGATCCATGGGAGCGATTGTAGCCCTAGCCTGATTCCCAAGTTCACCAAATGGCAATGTGGTCGGGATGCTTGATCGGGGAACTGTTATTCCTTTTTGGTGATCAATAGTCACGCTCCAACAACACATGAAAGGACTTTGCTCATGCAAGCCTTACCTCGCACCTGGACTGTCAGAGCCGTCGCAGCAGCCGTATTGTTTACCTTGGGAAGTGCGACGCACGCATGGCTTGCGCCGCAACCGCATGACGGCTTGCCGACAACCCCTGTCGCAGCAAGCGCGCCCGCTCCTGTGCCTGCCGGATTGCCGGATTTCACGCCACTGGTGCAGCAAAATGCGGCGGCCGTGGTCAATATCAGCGTGACACGGAGCGGGCAGCAGGCGGGGATGGCGTTGAATGCTGTGCCCGAACCCTTCCAGCGTTTTTTCCAGCCGCCACCCGACGCGGAACTTGAACAAACCGGTGTGGGCTCCGGATTCGTCATCGAAGCGGATGGTTACATTTTGACCAATGCACACGTGGTCGATGGGGCGCGGGAAATCAATGTAAAGTTTTCCGACAAGCGCGAGCGCAGCGCGAAAGTGATAGGCGTCGATCCGCTGTCGGATATTGCGCTGATCAAGGTCGACGCGAAGAATCTGCCCACAGTAAAAATTGGTCGTGCCGATACGCTGCGCGTAGGGCAATGGGTGCTCGCGATTGGGTCGCCTTTTGGATTTGAGCAATCGGCTTCGCAGGGCATTGTCAGTGCGCTGGGGCGCAGCCTGCCAGGCGACGCGTATGTACCCTTCGTACAAACCGATGTTCCAATCAACCGCGGCAACTCGGGTGGCCCGCTGATCGATCTGGCTGGCCGTGTGATAGGCGTGAATGCACAGATATACAGCCGCAGCGGCGGGTATCAAGGGGTGTCTTTCGCCATTCCCGTCGATGTGGCGATGCAGGTGGCGGCGCAGCTCAAGGCCGACGGCAAGGTGACGCGTGGCTGGTTGGGCATTGGCATCCAGGAAGTCAACCAGGAGTTGGCTTCATCGTTCAAGCTCGATCAACCCACGGGTGCGCTGGTCGCCTCGGTCGCGCCGCATAGCCCGGCCGCGATGGCCGGCATCCAAGCGGGAGATGTGATCCGCCGCTACGATGGCAAACCTATCATCAAGGCCGGCGATTTGCCGCCTCGTGTGGCGGTGACGCCAGTTGGCCACGATGCTGCGCTCGAAGTATGGCGCAATGGCAAGTCCCTCGGCGTGGATGTGACGATTGCCCGTTTGCCCGAGCCGGTGGCAAGGAAGAGTTAGTGTGTCAGAAATTCCGGCAGGCTCGTCAGATAGTCGGCGCACGCGTAACCATTCAAACTGTCTGCTCTTCACAGTACACCGGTCGCACAATAACTTTTATTTCCAGCCCAGCCTTTGATTCCATCTTTGCCGGTGGCTACATTTCGAAGCTGGTTCTTAGAGCAGACGTTCGAAGGCTTTTTCGCCGGATATGAGTGCATAAGGCCGACAAGCAGGCACCGGAATGACGTTGTGAACTTGTTCATCACTTCCCTGGCAGCTATCGCTTCGCGT
>CAYGMS010000106.1:0-7378 GCA_964350905.1 uncultured Thiobacillus sp.
AGCCGATTCTTAAAAGCCCAGCAGCGTTTGTATGCGTTCAGCATGACGCCAGAGGAAACGGCCGTGCTGGATCAGCAGAAACATCTGATGGGCGAGGTAGCCGAACATTTGGAGCATGTCACCAATCTGACTCGCCAGGGTGATCTGGCCACAGCACAACATCTTCTGCTTCACATTGTTGTTCCTGCTCAAAGCAGGATGCTGGATACCCTGCTGCAATGGCGCGAAATTCATGATGCCCATCACGGCCAGCTAGTTACGCAGTTTCAAAAGCAGCAGCAGCGGGTTGTCGGCATCATGATCGGCATCGCCCTGGTTTCCGTCCTGGTTGGACTGCTGGTGGCCGGGCTGGTGTATCGCTGGAACAGCCGGTTGATTGCCCGCTTTGTGGAAAACGAAAGTCAACTGCGCTCAACTCTGGCCGAGCTGGGATTGCGGCAGCAGGCGATGGATGCTCATTCCATTGTCAGCATGGCCGATACTAATGGATGCATTACGTTCGCCAATGACAAATTCTGTGAAATCAGCGGCTACCGGCGGGAGGAACTCATCGGCGCCAACCACCATATTGTCAGGTCGGACTTCCATTCCCCTGAATTTTTCCAGGACGTGTGGGACACCATCAGCAGCGGTCGCGTCTGGCGCGGCGAAATCAAAAACCGCGCTAAGAACGGCCAGCTTTACTGGGTGGAAGCCACCATCGTGCCCATGCTGGGTGAAAACGGCTTGCCGGCGCGTTATATTTCGGTGCGCACCGAAATCACCAAGATCATGGAAATGGAGGAGACGCTGCGTCAGGCCAACGTCATTCTGGAAAGAAAGGTCATCGAGCGTACCCGGGAACTGGAACAGGCCAAGCAGCAACTGGAACAGGATCTGTTCGAGCGGGTGCGCACCCAGACCGCCCTGCAGGCAAGCTACGATGAACTGAAGCATCTGCACCGGCAGTTGCAGGACACCCAGCAAAACCTGATGCAGTCGGAGAAACTCGCTGCGGTCGGTCAACTGGCTGCGGGCATGGCACACGAAATCAACAATCCCATCGGCTTTGTCGCCTCGAACCTGGCCATGCTGGCGCGTTACCAGGAAACCTTTGCAGCGATCCTGACCAGCTACCGGCAATTGGAAACGGGGCTGGACGACGAGGCACGGGCCGCGATCGCCGCCCAGCGCCAGACGGCGGATCTGGATTTTTTGCTGGACGATACCCCGGTGCTGTTAAAGGAGTCGCGAGCCGGGATGGAGCGTGTGCGCAGGATTGTTCAGGATCTGCGCGATTTTTCGCGAGTGGACAGCGCAGCACCGTGGCAGGAAGTCGATATCAACCACAATCTGGAGACCACGCTCAACCTGCTCGGAAAACAGATTACCCAGGGAGTCAGCATCCAGCGCGAATATGGCCAGCTGCCCCTGGTGGAATGCAGTCCGGCCGAGCTTAATCAGGTGTTCATGAACTTGCTGAACAATGCACTGCAAGCCATTCATGAAAATGGAAACATTACGCTACGAAGCGGCCGGGAAGGCGATCAGGTCTGGGTGGAAATCGAGGATAGTGGCGAGGGCATTTCAGAGGAGGTGCGGCCGCATATCTTTGACCCGTTTTTTACTACCCGGCCTGTGGGGCAGGGCGCTGGGCTCGGACTCTCCATGGCTTACGGCATTATCCAGAAACATGGCGGGCAGATCAGTGTCAGCAGTCGGACAGGAAAGGGCTCGGTTTTTCGGGTGTCGTTGCCACTACGCCAGAATGACGGCGCCCCATCGGGAGAAAATGAGGTAGCAGACGACATTGGTGGCAATCAGGCAACCCCGGTAGTCTGAAAGCAGACCATATACAGCATGAATAAACTTTGCATCCGACAGACCATGAAACACACGCTTATTGAAGGAACGCACCATGCAGAACAATAACAATCTGCCGCCAGCGCGCTTGCTTCTGGTCGACGACGAGCCGAACATTATTGCCAGCGTGAGCCGCCTGCTGCGTGCTGAAGGCTATGCCATTCGCACCGCCGAGAGTGGTGCCCAGGGACTGGAACTGCTGGAACAGGAACCTGCCGATGTGATCCTTTCCGACATGCGCATGCCGGCAATGAATGGCGCGGAATTCTTCAAGCAGGTGCGGGAGCGGTGGCCGGATAGCGTCAGGATATTGTTGACCGGTTTTTCAGATATAACATCAACCATTGCCGCAGTGAATGAAGGTGGGATTCATGCACATCTGAACAAGCCCTGGGACGACGCGCAACTGCTGCAGGCCGTGCGCGGTGGGGTGGAACGCAAACGCCTGGTGGACGAACGCAATGCCTTGCTGGCGCTGACTGCCCGGCAAAACGACGAGCTGACCTTTCTGAACGAAGGACTGGAAGATGCGGTACGGGCCCGCACCGCCGAACTCCGTCAGTCAGCGAGCTTCCTGGAACTGAGCAACAAGAAGCTCAAGGAAACGTTCCTGCATACGCTGAACGCATTTTCCAATCTGGTTCAACTGCGCCAGGAAACCTTGGGCGGGCATGGCAAACGGGTTGCCGATCTGGCGCGCAAAATCGCATCCAACATGGGCCTGCGCGAACAGGACATCAACGACATCACGCTGGCGGGGCTGTTGCACGATATCGGCAAGATCAGCTGGACGGACGACATGATCAACAAGCCTTTCAATGTGGAGTTCACGAGCGAAGAGCGCCAATTGGCCATGAAACACCCTGTCCTGGCCGAGCAAGCCCTGATGGGACTGGAAAGCATGCGCGGCGCTTCACGCCTGATTCGTCATCACCACGAGCGTTTTGATGGCCTGGGCTATCCGGATCGGCTGGCGGGCCTCGACATCCCCATTGGCGCACGCATTCTGTCGGTCGCCGACGATTATGACGAGCTGCAACTGGGCTCGCTCACCCGGTGCCGTCGTTCGCCCGAGGAAGCTGCATCCATGATTATTGATGGCCGCGGGTTTCGTTATGACCCATTGGTTGTCAAGGTTTTCCAGAAAATCATGGGTAGAGCTGAGGCCGAGGTGGTTGCCGGACCCGAGAAACGGGTCGCGTCGTCCATGCTGGAAGCAGACGCCAGGCTGAGCAGGGATCTCATGGGTCTGGAGGGAACCCTGTTGTTGAGCAAGGGTTACATCCTGGATGAAAAATTGATCCAGCAGATCAAACAGTACGAAAAGAAGGCCGACAAGCAACTTGAAATCTGGATCGTCAGCAACTGAGGCTGCATGCGCCTGTTTTGAATAATTCAGGCCGCATCATCAAACGCGTTCATGGGCCGGGTTTTTCAGGTTCCGGCTTTTTGACGAGCTGTTCCATCCATCTCCAGACCTTGCCGCCAGGGGCGTCCTGCCCGGTGAGCAGATAACTCAGTACGTTGAAATTGTAGAGTCCCAGAGACTGCAGGTTGCGTGCCTGGCGCTCGCCGCAGAACAGGAGGTGATCGCCATCCTGCAGCACTGTTTCCGGATCGGGCATGAGGGTTTCCGTCTCCCCGCGTTTGAGCAGCAAGGGAATACAGGCCAGCGCTTCGCTTCGGTCGGTTGGGTGGCTCATGAAAGCGCGCAGGGGAATCGGCATGCCATCGCGCATGGCTTCCCAGACCGCTTCGGTCTGGCTGCTGGAAAAAGCCACATCCCACACTTCCGGCACCGTATGTTCCAGCACGGCGGCAATGCGGCTGATCAGCACATCGGCCCAGGCATCGTCTTGCGCCCGAATCAGGTTGAAAAAGCGGGACAGCAGGGGGGTGGTGAGCAACGACAGAAACTCGTGGGCCACGATGCTCGAAGGCTGCATGGTGACGCTGGCCTGAAAACGCTGGAACAACGGCGCATTGGCATGGCGGTTCTGGCGCAGCACGGTAAACAGTCCGGGGTTGAGTTCACGTGCCGTCATGGCGATCGACAGATTGTTGATGTCATCGTCCGTGCCGGCAACAATACCCACCGCCTGGTCGACACCGGCTTCCAGCAAGGTGCGGGCTTCGGTGCCATTACCGACGATGCAGTCGTCGCAGCCGGTTTCGTCCGGCGTGGCTTCCACCACCACCAGTTCGATGCCGACCTGCTTCAGGTGATGCGTGATGGCCTTGCCGAAACGCCCGTAGCCACACATCACCCACTTTCCGCGGGGTGGTTCCAGGGGTTCGGTCAAGGGTTCGCCAGGCACGCCTGTCAACCATTCGTACAGCAGATGGTGTCCCGGCGAATTGACCGCCATGGCGAGATGTTCGCCAAACACCTCGAACGCAACCACCACTTCATCCGTGCCAAACGAGGCCATGTTGGCCGCCGTTTCCAGCGAGTCGGCGCGGCACAGCACAGGCAATTCCGGACGCAGCAGTTTGACCGTTACCGCCACGCTCAGATTGGTGCGGTCGTCATTGGTGAGCGCGATGACGCCGGCGCAATAAGGATTGAGCAGGCCCGCCGCAAGCAGGTTTTCCGGCAAGCTGGCATCGGCAGTGAGCGCGGGGATATCAAGATGGTATTGCCCCAGTTCCAGTGTGCCAACGCGCTCCGGGTCGATGTCCAGCACCACCGCCTGCTGATTGCGGCTGTCCAGTGCATGCATGAGCAGCGAGCCTGTCTCGCCGCAACCGGCGATCAGGTAAAAAGGTTGACGCAGATGTCTGATCCTGGCCAAAAAACGGTTGTGCCTGGCCACGCGCAACAGCGCTGGATCCTGCAGCAGGCTCAGAATGGAACCGATGCTGTACAACCATACCGTGACCGTCATATAGATGACGACGGTGATCCAGGCGCGCTGGGCCTCGCTGAACGCGCCCGATAATTCGCCAAACCCGATGGTGGTGGCCGTATACGTGACCACATAGAAGGCATGGAAAAAATCCATGGGCGGCGCAGGCTTGCCTGCGGCGTCCACACCCGGCACCAGCGTCAAGCCCAGAATGGAAATCGCATGGCTGATGATCAGGAAGATCAGCGGCGTACGTATGCGCCGCAGGATCATGAACAGCGTGTTGTGCATCTCAACGCCGGAACATCACGGTTTCCACCAGCAGCATGATGACCGACAGGATATTGGCCGCCAATGCGCCGGCAGACAGCGAAACAATGCTGGCAGTAGCATCAGGCGTGAGCCCGGTGGCATCGATGTGGACCGCCAGAACCCATACCCAGGCAGCCGCCAGCAGTCCCAGATCGGCCACCAGGCTGCTGGCAAGATGGATTGCGCCGATTTGCGTACGCTCACCGAATTTCAGTACCGTGGCAATGAGATTGACGACGATGGCAAAAAACAACTCATATATGTGATGGTGTGCGGGATTGTCGATATCGCCGAGCACGAAACCAAAGTTGAGTGTCATCGCCAGGATGATGAAAAAACCGAACACGACTTTTTCAAGGTTCATGAGTAATCCGATAGGTATTGGGATGAAGGGATTATAGGGACAATAAAGCGCGTTTTTGAGCGCGTCCACAATCAGGCTGCAGGCGCAGGAACAGTCAACCAGTTTGGAAAATGTGAAAATGCATTATTGTGTTATCAGAGCGCTCGCACTGAACGATAGTTTATTTGTCTGTTTTTAGTTTAGGAGACCACTATGAGTAACAAAAAGAAGCTGACCACCAATGCCGGTTGCCCGGTCGCCGACAATCAGAACGTGATGACTGCCGGACCACGTGGTCCTCAACTGTTGCAGGATGTCTGGTTTTTGGAAAAACTGGCGCACTTTGATCGTGAAGTCATTCCGGAACGGCGCATGCATGCCAAGGGTTCCGGCGCTTACGGCACCTTTACCGTTACCCACGACATCACGAAATATACCCGCGCCAAGGTGTTCTCACAGATTGGCAAGCAGACTGAGGTGTTTGCTCGCTTTTCCACCGTGGCTGGCGAGCGCGGCGCAGCCGACGCCGAGCGCGATATCCGCGGTTTTGCCGTCAAGTTCTACACCGAGGAAGGCAACTGGGACCTGGTTGGCAACAACACGCCGGTATTCTTCCTGCGCGATCCGCTGAAATTTCCCGATCTGAATCACGCCGTGAAACGCGATCCACGCAACAACATGCGCAGTGCAAAAAACAACTGGGATTTCTGGACCCTGCTGCCCGAGGCGCTGCACCAGGTCACCATTGTCATGAGTGATCGCGGCCTTCCCGCCACCTACCGCCACATGCACGGCTTCGGCAGCCACACCTTCAGCTTCATCAACGCGAAGAACGAACGCTACTGGGTCAAGTTCCACTTCAAGTCGCAGCAGGGCATCAAGAACCTGACCGACGCCGAAGCGGAAACTGCCGTAGGCAAGTGCCGCGAAACTCACCAGCGCGACCTGTACGAAGCAATCGAGCGTGGCGAATTTCCGAAATGGAAATTTTCCGTCCAGATCATGCCGGAAACCGACGCTGCCAAGGTGCCGTATCACCCCTTTGACCTCACCAAGGTCTGGCCGCACAAGGATTATCCGTTGATCGATGTCGGTATTCTGGAACTGAACCGCAATCCCGAGAACTACCATGCCGAGGTCGAGCAGGCCGCCTTCAATCCGGGCAATGTGCCGCCAGGCATCAGTTTCTCGCCCGACAAGATGCTGCAGGGGCGTTTGTTCTCCTACGGTGATGCGCAGCGTTACCGACTCGGTGTCAACCACCACCAGATCCCGGTCAACGCGGCCCGCTGCCCATTTCACAGTTCACATCGTGACGGAGCCATGCGCGTCGATGGCAACCACGGCAGCACGCTGGGCTACGAGCCAAACAGCTACGACGAGTGGCAGGAACAGCCGGATTATCGTGAGCCGCCACTGAGTCTGGAGGGTGCAGCTGACCACTGGAACCACCGCGAGGACGGGGATTACTACTCGCAACCAAGGGCGCTGTTCCAGTTGATGACGCCGGCGCAGCAACAAGTCCTCTTCGAAAATACGGCGCGCTCGATTGGGGATGCTCCGCGCGAGATTCAGCTGCGTCATATCGGTAACTGCCTGAAGGCTGATCCAGCCTACGGCAAGGGTGTCGCTGACGCGTTGGGGATTGCATTGAGCGAGGTTCCCGCTCAGGCTTAGTTGAAATCAGCCGGCTGGGTTCTGCGTTGAGGCGCTGTGCGTCTCTACGCAGACTCGACTGAAGTATCACAAGCATTCCAGTAATAATTGGACCATTCGGAATGCCAAATATTTTCTCCATTCCGGCGGTACTGACAGATCCATAGCTTGATTATGTGCGCCCGTTCCGGGTGCACATATACCTGCAAGCTGATTGTGCGTAAAAACATCTTTATTATTCGCCATTGAAATAAGAGCTTGTCGTTCTAGTATGAGCAGCGGACGTTTTCTTCAATCGCATAGAGGCAGGAGTTCTGATGACCGCACTCAAGCAGTCCCAACTCGAGCAGCTTGTCATGGGTTTGAAAAAGAATTA
>CAYGMS010000107.1:0-4626 GCA_964350905.1 uncultured Thiobacillus sp.
TCAACCCCAGGTCGACGCCGTAGACATTGGCGATGAATACGGCGGCCACGCCCTGCATCATGGCGGTGCCGTCCATGTTGATGGTGGCGCCCATCGGCACGGTGAACGAGGCGATGCTCTTTTTCACCCCCATCTTGTGTTCCACCGTATGCAGCGTGACCGGGATGGTGGCGCCGGAACTGGCGGTGGAAAACGCGAATGCCGCCGGATCGCGCATTTTTTTCAGGAAGGTGACAGGGTTGAGCGAGCCCAGCAGCCTGAGCAGCAGCGGATAGGTGCCGAACATCTGGATCATGAGCGCGGCGGTCAGCGTCAGGAAATAGGCCGCCAGCGGCAGCAGCAGATCCAGCCCCTGGGTGGCGAAGGTGCGGGTGATCAGCGCAAACACGCCATAGGGCGCCAGCCGCATGATCCACTCGACCATGTGCATGATCACCGCGTCGAGATCGGTGAACAGGTTCAGCACATGCTTGCCGCGTGTGCCCGACATCGTCACCGCCACGCCGAACAGCAGCGCGAACACGATGACCTGCAGCATGTTGCCTTCGGCCATCGCCGCCACCGGATTGGTCGGCACCATATTGATCAGCACCTGGGTGAGCGGCGGCGCTTCCTTGCCGCTGAAGCTGGCGGTGGTGGTGCCGGCATCGAATCCATGACCCGGGCCAACAACGCCTGCCAGGGTCAAGGCGATGGTCACCGCAATCGCTGTCGTCACCAGATACAGCGCCAGCGCCTTGATGCCGATACGCCCCAGCGCCTTCAGGTCGGACAGGGCGGTGACGCCCACCACCAGTGACACAAACACCAGCGGCACCACCATCATTTTCAGTGCCGCCACGAATACCGAGCCGGCCACCTGCAACAAGCCGTCGACCACGAACATTTGTAGCCAAGGCGCGGTGCCCAGCTGGTTCAGGCTGACGCCCAGCACCATGCCTGAGAGCATCGCGATCACGATCTGGCGGGTGAGACGGTGGGATTCAGGTGCGGCCATGCGGGTGGGAAGCGGAAATCGGCATGCCGCGAGTTTAACAGGGCGATATCACAAGGCTGACGGCAGTGGACGGCAATGTTATCCTGAACCTGCACGCAGGTTCGCGTGTCTGTTCGTATTCCTGACTAGCCTGTTTTCTTGATTTCTCCGACATATCCATGACCGCTTTCATGCAACGCCTCGTATTGCTCTTCGCCACCTTGATCGTGCCCGCTGCCGCGGGTGCCGCCACTGTCCCGCCGCCGCCTGAGCTGGCAGCCAAATCCTGGGTGCTGATGGATGCTGCCAGCGGCAGCGTGCTGGTCGACCAGCAGGGCAGCCAGCGCCTGCCTCCCGCCAGCCTGACCAAGCTGATGACCTCGCATGTTGCCGCGCTGGAAATGCAGCGTGGCCGGCTGAAAGAGACTGACCTCGTCAACATCAGCGAAAAAGCCTGGCGCATGGGTGGCTCGAAGATGTTCGTCAAGGTTGGCAACCAGGTTTCGGTGCATGACCTGATGCGCGGCATCATCGTGCAGTCGGGTAACGACGCCAGCATTGCCCTGGCGGAACACATCGCGGGCGGCGAGGATACGTTCGCCTCGATGATGAACCAGGAAGGCAAACGGCTGGGGCTGTCCAACACGCATTTCGTCAACGCCACCGGCTGGCCCGATCCCAACCATTATTCGAGCGCGCTCGACATGGCCAGGCTGGCGCGTGCCATCATCCTCGAGGACCCCGTTCACTACGCCTTGTATGCCGAAAAGGAATTCGTCTGGAACGACATCAAGCAGCCGAACCGCAACCTGCTGCTGTGGCGCGATCCGACCGTCGACGGCCTGAAGACCGGCCACACCGAGGAAGCCGGCTACTGTCTGGTGGCTTCCGGCAAGCGTGACGGCCAGCGCCTTATCGCCGTGGTGTTCGGCACCGAAAGCGAGCAGGCCCGCGCCAACGAGACCGCCAAGCTACTCGGCTACGGCTTCAATTTCTTCGACAGCAAGACCTTCTTCAAGAAGGGCGAAACCGTGCAGGCCGTCGACATCTGGAAAGGCGCCGCGCGCACCATCAAGGCCGGCGTCGCCGCCGACTTTTCTGCCG
Source organism: uncultured Thiobacillus sp. (assembly GCA_964350905.1). GTDB lineage: Bacteria > Pseudomonadota > Gammaproteobacteria > Burkholderiales > Thiobacillaceae > Thiobacillus. The sequence goes on from CAYGMS010000107.1 coordinate 2,081, forward strand.
CACTCCCCAAACGTGCGAGTGGCGAGTATCAGACCCGCATCGTGCTGGCCAAGGGCGACGTGGTCGCGCCTGTCGCAGCGGGTGCAGCGCTGGGGCGTATCGAACTGGTCAGCGCTGACGGCAAGGTCGTCACGCAGGCACCGCTGGTTGCGCTCGAAGCAGTCGAGGAAGGCGGCTTCTTTCGCCGTAGCTGGGACAGCATCCGGTTGCTCTTCAGGAAGTTGTTCGGCTGACGCTTCAGATACTGAACGTGTAGAGGAAGGCGGCACCCGCAAGGGACCGCCTTTTTTATGACCGGCCGCGAGTGGCCGGCTGTCTGAATCCGCTGATTGGGCTCAGCGACCCGGCGTGGCAGGGCACGGAGAGCATGCCGGGCACTGGATCAATTGGCCCAGAGTTCGTCCAGATTCTTGATGCCCCAGTCGGATGCGTCCTCGCGACTGACGATTTTTTCGGCCATGCCCGGATGCGAGAGGTCGAGCAGTTCCGGCGCGATGCGGGTTTGCGACCGGGTCGAGAAGAACACCTTGACGTGCGGTGTCAGCAGCGACTTTTCCGATTGCTCGAGCACCACTGCCAAACGGCCGGAGCTGAGCTTCACCAGCGTGCCGATTGGGTAGATGCCGATACTCTTGATGAAGGCATGGAACACGCGTTCATCGAAGTGGCCCTTGCTCCACTCGGTCATTTTCAGAATGGACTCGGCGGGGCACCAGCCTGCCTTGTAGGGGCGGTTGGAGGTGATGGCGTCATAGACATCGCAGACCGCCCCCATCCTGGCAAAAAGACTGATCTGGTCGCCTGACAGTCGGTCGGGATAGCCCGTGCCATCAACCTTTTCGTGGTGATGAAGGCAGACGTCGAGCACGATGTCGCTGGCGGTCTTGCCTTCGAGCAGAATACGGTGGCCTTCGACCGGATGGCTCTTGATGATGCGGAATTCATCGTCAGTCAGTTTTCCCGGCTTGTTGAGCACGTCCATCGGCATCAGGGCCTTGCCCAGATCGTGTAGCAAGCCGGCCATGCCCGCTTCGCGCACGTCGTTTTCGTCCAGTCCCAGCTGCCGTGCCAGCGATACCATCAGTGCGCAGACCGCGACGGAGTGCATGTAAGTGTAGTCGTCGGCGGACTTGAGTCGGGCCAGGCTGATCAGTGCGCCCGGGTTGCGCAATACCGACGAGGAGATTTCCTCGACCAGTTCGCTGGCTGCCTCGGCGCTGATGGCATTGCCCATGCGCACTTCCTGGAACATGGAAACAACCGCTTTCTTGGCCTTTTTGCAGACCATGGCCGCACGTTTGAGTTCTTCCATTCGCGACACCGGTCTGGGCGCTTTATCCTGTTGTTGGGCCTCTGCTTCCATGGGGGGGGCGGCAACGGGCGCTTCGGCCTGCTGCCTGGTTTCGGCCGGGATGTCCAGGCCTTTGGCGATATCGATCCAGACCTCGGTGATACCAGATTCGCGGATGCGCCGGATGTCATCGGGGTTGGTCAGGGTGAATTTGACGCGCCAGAACGGATGGTCCATCCATGAGCCGCACAGCTCGTGCAGATGCATGCCTGTTCGCAAGTCACTGGCTTTTATTTTTTTGAGCATGGTGTCGGATTGAACCGGTCCTTTGAGCCTTCCCTGAGGCAAGTCGAGTGTTTGCCGCGTTGGTAACCTGCCCGGAAAAAAGAGGGGCCGCCAATACGACCCCTCTTGCACAGGGGGTGAGGGCTACTTTTTTGCCGTGCGTCGCAGGCGATTCAGCAAGCGCCGCGCCAGTTCACCGAACAGCTCGGTCTGCGTCGGATGCGGGAAGATCGCCTTGGCCACCTGGGTCAGTGTCATCTCGCCCGCCACCATCATCACACCGATACCGATCAGGGTGTCGGTATGGTCGGCCAGGTAATGCACGCCGATGATGCGCCCCGTGGCCTTGTCGGCCACCAGCTTGATCATGCCTTCGGTTTCGCCGGTGATCATGGCCTTGGCGTCGATGCTCATCGGCATCTTGGCCTCCACCGCATCGATGCCCTTGGCCTTGGCCTGCGCCACGCTCAAGCCGACGAAGCCGGCCTGCGGGCGTGAGAAGGTCACGCCGCAGTCGCGGTCCTGATCGTACTCGCTGGCGTGACCCAGCAGGTTGTCGGCAGCAACGCGCCCTTGCGTGGCGGCGGTGTGAGCCAGCATGAAGCCGCCGACCACATCGCCCACCGCGAAGATGTGCGGCACGCTGGTCTGACCGCGGGTATTGACCTTGATCGCGGCACCGTCGAGTTCAACGCCAACTTTGTCGAGGTTGAGCTTGCTGGTGTCGGGGCGCTTGCCGGTGGCCATCAGCACGATGTCGCAGTCGAACGTGGACTCGACGCCGTCCTTGTTGGCGTAACGCAGTTTCATCGCACCGGGTTTGCCATTGGCTTCCTTGATGTCGGCATTGGTGACGACGGTGATTTCCTTTTCCAGCGAGGCAATCAGCACCTTGCCGATTTCCTCTTCGATTTCAGCGAGGATGCGGTCATGGCGTTCCAGCATCAGCACTTCGGTGCCGAAGTCGCGG
>CAYGMS010000107.1:4636-7360 GCA_964350905.1 uncultured Thiobacillus sp.
TGACCACACCGCGCGTTGCCAGGTTCTCGCGCGCGCCGGGGATCGGCGGCACAAAGGCGGGGGCACCGGTGGCGATGACCGCTGCGCCAAAGGTGACGGCATAGGGCTCGCCTTCGACCGGGGTGATTTTCAGCGTGTGGGCATCGATGAATTCGCCGAAGCCTTCGCGCACGTCGATCTTCATGCCCTTGTCGGCCTTGAGTGCCATTTCGCCGCGGCTGCTTTGCACCCAGCGGCGATGCTTCTCGACTTGTTCCCAGTTGAGCTTGGGGGTGTTGGTGCCGTCGACCCCCATTTCGGCGTCGTGCGCGCGGTTGCGGATGGTGTCCGCCGCGGCGCGCCAGGCCTTGGACGGGATACAGCCGCGCCACAGACATTCGCCGCCGGGGAAGGGCTCGTTGTTGACCATCATCACCTTGATGCCGTGATCGGCCAGGTCGCGTGCGCAGTCCTCGCCGCCGGGACCGCCGCCGACGACGACAACCGGGATGTCCCAGTTGCCTTCGGGGATGGGTGAAACCGGTGCGCTGGTGACAGCAGGCGCTGCGACCGATGCTGCCGCCGCACCGCCCGCGCCCAGCCAGGCTTCGGGTGCCTCGATGGTTTGTTTCAGCGTGACTAGGTACAGCGCCACGTCGGCGCCGTTCAGTACACGGTGGTCACCGGTGATGGTGAACGGCGTGCCTTGCGGGCCGTTGGCGGCAATCGCCAGGATCGCCGAGATGCCGGGGGTGGGGATCGCGGTGAAATGCGACACGCCGAGCATGCCCATGTTGGAAATGGTGAAAGTGGGGTTGGAGTACTCGGACGGCGCCAGTTTTCTGACCCGTGCGCGCTCGACCAGCCCGGTCCAGTCGCTTTGCAGCGCGTCCAGCGGCTTCTTTTCGATGCCGTGCAGGATCGGCACCACCAGTCCGCCGTCGTTCGACATCACCGCCACGCCGAAATCGTGGTTGCCGCGTTCAACCAGCTTGTCGACCGGCTGGTAGGCCCAGTTCATGCGCGGGAATTTTTCCATCGCCACCGAACAGGCCTTGGCAATCGCTACGGTCACCGACACCTTTTTGGCCTTGGCGGCAGCAGTCAGCGCGGCGGTATTGATGTTCACGGTGACGTTGAAGGTCGGCAGCGTCAGCGAGGCGGTCATCGCGTGCGAGACGGCCTTCTCCATTGAGGTCATCGCGCGGCCCTGGCCGGGCACGTCGACCTGCGGCAGCGAATGGGCAACTTCGGCCATGCTGGGCCGGGCGCGCGCCACATCGGCGGCAACGATCACGCCAGACGGGCCGGAGCCGGCCAGGCCGCTCAGGTTCACGCCCAGTTGCGCGGCAACCTTGCGTGCGTACGGGCTGGCCTGACGGCCCTGCGGACGTGCGACCGGCGGCATGTTGCCGGCAGCGGAAATCTGCACAGGCGCGGCCTTGGGGGTGGGGATATGTGCCGGACGATCAGCAGCGTGCGGTGCAACCTGATGCGTGTCCTTGACCTTGTGGTCGGCGCTGATGGTGACACCGGTATCGTTGGCCTTGGCGGCGTCGTCGACGATGAAGCCCATCGGGTGGCCGACTTCGACCACGCTGCCGACATCGGCAATCGGGCCGGACAGAAACCCTTCCTGGAACACCTCGACGTCCATGATGGCCTTGTCGGTCTCGACCGTGGCCACAATGTCGCCGCGCTTGATCGCATCGCCGGGTTGTTTTTCCCAGCTCACGACCACGCCCTCGGTCATGGTGTCGGACAGCTGCGGCATCACGATCGGCGTGCCGGCGTGGTGCGGGATCATTTCGGTCTGCGCCTGTTCGGCAACCACTTCGCCAGCAGCAATCGCCACGTCACCCGCAGTGTCCGTGATATAGCCGAGTGCGCCGCCAACGGTGACGGTTGCACCGACTTCCGCGAGCGGGCCGGCCAGATAGCCGGCCTTGAAGACCTCGACGTCCATGATGGCCTTGTCGGTCTCGACCGTGGCGACGATATCGCCGCGCTCGACTTTGTCGCCGGGCTGCTTCTCCCAGGTGACAAGCACGCCCTCGGTCATGGTGTCCGAGAGCTGCGGCATCGTAATTGCGTAGTGTTGGGACATGCTTGTTTCCTGCTAATGAAGGAGGAAGGGAATCGAAGTGAAGGGGGAAGGGGAAAGGGTGATGCCCACCCGGCGCTCCGCGCCACCCTCCCTGCCGGGAGGGTTCTTACCCTTTCCCCTTCACCCTTCTCCCTTCACGCCTGTTGTTTATTACGCCTTGCCGAACAGTTTCAACACGGCCTTGACCACATCTTCGTGGTCCGGGATCGCGGCTTTTTCCAGCGTGTGGTTGTACGGCACCGGCACCAGCGCCGCGTGCACGCGCACCGGGGCGGCATCGAGTTCGAAGAAACATTCTTCGTTGATGATGGCGATGACTTCGGAGCCGACGCCGACCGGCGCCTCGTCTTCTTCGGCAATCACGGCACGGTGGGTCTTGCTGACCGATGCCTTGATGCCGGCGCGGTCCAGCGGCGCAAGCGAATACAGGTCAACCACTTCAGCCGAAATGCCGTATTGCTTGTCGAGAATCTCGGCGGCTTTCAGGCACCAGTGCACCGAGATGTTGTAGCCAAACAGCGTGACATCGGTGCCGGAACGTGCGACATCGGAGCCTTCCAGCGGGTGGAAGTATTCCGCATCCGGTACTTCGCCCTTCATGTTGTACATGAGTTCGTGTTCGTTGATGAACACCGGGT
>CAYGMS010000108.1:0-2356 GCA_964350905.1 uncultured Thiobacillus sp.
GACTACCTGATGGTGGTGCTCACCGCCACCCTGGCCTCGGTCGGCACCGCCGCGATTCCGGCGGTCGGGCTGGTGACGCTGGCCATGGTGCTGGGTCAGGTCGGCCTGCCGGTCGAGGGCATCGCACTCATCATCGGCGTCGACCGCCTGCTCGACATGCTGCGCACCACGGTGAACGTCACCGGCGACTGCGCGGTGAGCTGCATCATTGCCAACAGCGAACACGCGCTTGACCAGGCCGTATTCAACGATCCGGACGCGGGCTCAGTCGAAGCGGCCACGCGTCATTCCATTCCCACCCCACCTACACCCTGAACCATGCTCTATCCGCTGATCCGCCCTGCCCTGTTCACGCTTGATCCCGAAACCGCCCATGGCGCCACGCTCAAAGGCATAGAAGTCGCCCACGTGCTCGGCCTGCTGAAGCTGCTGCCACGCGCACAAGGCACGCCCGTGCGCGTGATGGACATCGATTTTCCCAATGCAGTCGGTCTGGCAGCCGGGCTCGACAAGGACGGCGCGCACATCAAGGCGCTGGCCGACCTTGGATTCGGTTTCATCGAAATCGGCACGGTGACGCCGCGCCCGCAATCCGGCAATCCCAAGCCGCGCCTGTTCCGCCTGCCGCAGGCCGAGGCCATCATCAACCGCATGGGCTTCAATAATCTCGGCGTCGACAATCTGGTGCTTAATGTTGAAATGAGCGGGTTCAAAGGGGTGCTTGGCATCAATATCGGCAAGAACAAGGACACGCCGAACGAGCGCGCAGTCGATGATTACCTGGCATGCCTCGACCGGGTCTACGCGCGCGCCAGCTACGTCACGGTGAACATCTCCTCGCCCAACACGCAGAACCTGCGTGAACTGCAAAAGGACGAGGCACTCGACGCCCTGCTCTCCGCCATCAAACTGCGCCAGTCCGCGCTGGCCCAGCAGCACGGGAAGTATGTGCCGATTGCGCTGAAAATTGCGCCCGACCTCGACGATGTGCAGATCGCCGCGATTGCCGCGCTGTTGATGATGCACCGCATCGATGCGGTGATCGCCACCAACACCACCATCGCGCGTGATGCGGTGGCAGGACTGCCGAACGCGGATGAAACCGGCGGTCTGTCGGGTGCACCGGTGCGCGCAGCCTCGACGCGGGTGGTCACTGCCCTGGCCCACCATCTGAAAAACGAGGTACCGATCATCGGCGTTGGCGGAATTCTGTCGGGCGACGACGCGCAGGAAAAAATCGCCGCCGGCGCCTCGCTGGTGCAGCTGTATTCCGGACTGATTTATCGCGGTCCGGAGCTGGTGCGCGAATGCGTGGAGCGGCTCGCCTGATGCGAAGCAGGTTCGGACTCGGCCTCATCCTGGCCATGCTGGCCATGCTGGCCTGGGGACCGGCGCACGCTGTCCCACCTGAAAGCGCCATGATCACCCACTTTCCCCAGCCTGGTCTCACCGCCGACCAGCTGGGCATCATCGTCAACGACGACGACCCCGACAGCGTCGCCATTGCCGCCTACTACCAGGAAAAACGCGGCATTCCCGCCGCCAACGTGATCCGCGTGCGCTTCAAGCCCGGACGCAGCACGCTCACACGCGAAGAGTTCGCCCATCTCAAACGCCGGGTCGATCGCACCACCCCGCGCGAAGTCCAGGCCTATGCGCTGACCTGGGCCCAGCCCTACCGCGTGGACTGCATGTCGATCACGTCTGCTTTCGCATTCGGCTTTGATCCCGCTTATTGCGCCAGCAACTGCCAGCCGACCCGGCCCAGTCCCTACTTCAACAGCAATGTGGCCCAGCCCTACGCCACTTACAAAATCCGCCCGACCATGAGTCTGGCTGCAGCCAGCGTGGACGAAGCCAGAAAGCTCATCGACCGCGGCGTGGCCGCCGATGGTAGCAACCCGGCGGGCACCGCCTATCTCGTCAGCACCAGCGACAAGGCACGCAACGTGCGCGCAGCCGGATACGATCTGCTGCGTGCCCGGATGGAGCACATCATCCCGACCGAAATCATCCAGGCAAACGCGCTGGTCCAGAAACACGACGTGATGTTTTATTTCACCGGCCTCACCCATGTGGCCTCGCTCGACAGCAACACCTTCCTACCCGGCGCCATGGCCGACCACCTCACCTCGGCAGGCGGCCAGCTCTTTGGCGGCTCGCAGATGAGCAGCCTGCGCTGGCTGGAAGCCGGCGCCACCGGCAGCTACGGTGCGGTGGTCGAGCCGTGTAATTTCCTGGCCAAGTTTCCGCTTCCCGGCGTGGCCATGGCGCATTATCTGCAGGGCGAAACCCTGATCGAAGCTTACTGGAAGAGCGTGCAGATGCCGGGGCAGGGGCTGTTCATCGGCGAGCC